>DQHV01000296.1 GCA_003524335.1 Candidatus Aminicenantota bacterium
CCGCGTCCCGGACAAGAAGATCATGATCTACCACAACATCCCCCCCCCCGCTTTCTTCATCGACTGGCACCGCATCCTGGCCCGGGAATGCTACAAAGGGCGGCTGGAGATCCGGCTGTTCGTGGACAAGGTCGACCTGGCAGTCGGCGATTCTGACTTTAACCGCCGGGAGCTCGAGGCGGCGGGATACCCGCGTACCGGGGTCCTTCCCATCCTGATGGACTTCTCCAAATTCGATCGGCCGGGAGATCCGATTACCCGACGCCTCTTCGGAGACGGCAAGACGACCATCCTGTTTGTCGGCCGGATCATCCCCAACAAGAGGTTCGAGGATGTCATCAAGGTTTTCCATCTCTACAACAAATACTTTAATCCCGACTCGCGGCTGATCCTGGCGGGAGATTACCGGGGTCTGGAGAGATACTACGCCTCCCTTCTCGACCTCCTCGACCGGCTCGGGCTTCGTGACGTGCATTTCTCCGGGCATGTCGAATTCGGGGAGCTCGTGGCCTTCTTCGACCTGGCCGACGTCTATCTTAGTCTCAGCGAACACGAAGGATTTGGCGTGCCGATTCTGGAGGCGTTTCACAGGAAAATCCCTGTCGTCGGGTTCGATGCGGGCGCCGTCGGAGAGACCATGAACGGAGGAGGGGTGCTCCTCCGGGAGAAGGACTTTTTCCGCACCGCCGCCCTCATCGACGTCCTGGTCAGGAATAAGGGTCTGCGTCAAGCCGTCATCCAGGGCCAGCTCAGGGCCCTGGAGAAATACAGCCGGGCGAATGTCAGCCGCATCCTTCTGCAGCACATCGAGGAGGTGGCCCGGAGATGAGGATCGACCAGCTCGTCCCCGCGTACCACCGGGGTGACGCCATCGGCGACGAAGCCACTCACCTGAAGCGCTTCTTCAGGTCGCAGGGGTTTGAATCGGAGATCTACCGGCTGAGCTGCGACCGCGAGTTGGAGAGCGAGTCGGAAGATTTCAACGGCTTTCCCGAATCATTGCCTTCCGACATCACGATACTCCACTTTGCCCTGCCTTCGCCCCTGACGCCGGCCTTCCGGCGCCTCCCCTCGAAGAAAGTCATCATCTACCACAACGTCACCTCGCCCGAGTTCTTTGCCGGCTACAGCGAGGAGATGGTCCGGATCGCCGGAATCGGCCGGGAAGAGCTGCGCTCGCTGGCCGGAGATACAGATGTTGCCCTGGCTGATTCCGGGTTCAACGCAGGCGAGCTCGTTGAGATGGGGTTCCGGGAATCCCATGTCTTTCCTCTCTTCGTGGACTTCACCAAGTACAGACGGCCGATAAATGCGTTCCTCCACAAGCTGTTCCGGGACGGCCGAACCAACATCCTGTTTGTCGGCCGGGTCGCCCCCAACAAGAAGATCGAGGACCTCATCAAGGTGGTTTTCTACTACAAGAAATTCATCTCCCCTCTGGTGCGTCTGATCATCGTCGGCAAGACCTCTGCCCTTCCCGTCTATTATCACGCCCTCATCAAGCTCGCCGACGACTTCCTGCTCGCCCCCGAGGAGGTCTGCTTCACCGGCCATCTCCCGGACGACGAGATGTTCGCCGTTTACCGGGCGGCTGATGTCTTCCTCTCGCTGAGCGAGCACGAAGGCTTCTGCCTCCCCCTGGTCGAGAGCATGATCTTCGACCTGCCGATTATCGCTTTTGATTCCACCGCCGTGCCCGATACCCTCGATGGCGCCGGGATCCTGATCCGGGACAAACGGGCTGAACGGGTCGCGGAACTCGTGGATTTCGTCGCCCGCGATCAAAACCTTAGAGAGAAGATCATCCTCGGCCAGAGAGAGCGTCTGGTGAAGCTTCAAACTCAAGGACAAGAACCGTTTCTTCTCCAGATGATCAGCCGGCTGGGAGGACAACAACCTCGGGTATAAAACATGAAGATTGCCTTCGTCGTCCAGCGGTACGGTCCGGAAGTGATGGGCGGGTCCGAGCTCCACTGCCGGCTCATCGCCGAGAGGGTCGCCTCCGCCGGGCACGCCGTCTCCGTATTCACGACCTGCGCCAAGGACTACACCACCTGGGATAACGTCTATCCGCCGGGGACGGAGACATTCAACGGCGTCACGGTGCGGCGTTTCCCCGTAGCCAAGCCTCGGGATCTCGCCTCCTTCAATGAATATTCGGACTGGATTTTTTCCCACGCGCACACGGAGAAAGACGAGCTGGAGTGGCTGGATCGCCAGGGCCCGCTGACACCCGACCTGCTCACTGCCCTGGAGAAGGAGGAGGCGCAACACGATGCCTTCATCTTTTTCACCTACCTTTATTACACGACCTACTGGGGGATGAAGAAGATCAGGGGCCGAAAAACACTCGTTCCCACCGCCCATGATGAGCCCGCCCTCCGCCTTGACGTTATGAAGGAAGTCTTCGCTGCGCCGGCCGCCTTTATGTTCAACACTGAATCCGAGCGGAGCATGCTCGGCCGGCACTTCTCGTTCGAGGGTAAATACCAAGACATCGTGGGCGTCGGTGTCGAGCTCCCGGGCCATCCCGACGCGGCCGGGCTTTGCCGGGAACACGGCCTGGCGCCGCCGTTCATCCTCTATGCCGGCCGGATCGAGCCGGGCAAAGGCTGCCGGGAGCTCATCGAGTACTTCCTCGAGTTCTTGCCCAGGAATCCGGACCTCACTCTCGTCCTCATCGGGAATCTCCTGATGAGCCTGCCCTCTCATCCCAGGCTGCGATACCTCGGGTTCGTTCCCCCCGACGATAAGGACGCAGCGATGGCCGCGGCCGCCGTGACCGTGCATCCGTCGCACCTGGAGAGCTTGTGCATGGCGGCGCAAGAGTCCCTCGCCGTCCGCACCCCCATCCTCGTCCAGGAAGCCGCCGATCCCCTCAAGGAACACTGCCTCCGGGGACAGTGCGGTTTGTTTTACTCCAACGGCCGGGAGTTTGTGGCTGCGCTCGAGCTTCTCCTCGGAGACGCCCGTTTTAGAAAGATCCTGGGGAACAACGGGTATGCCTATGTCCAGATGAATTACGCCTGGCCAAAGGTCTTGGCGAAATACGAGCGTCTGTTCCGGTATTTTTCGTCCCCTCAATAACTCCGGCCAGAAGTGAGCATACGTGGTTTGACTTGGGGGATGATGTATGTTAAGGAATAAGCGGTTCAAAGGGCCGAGAGATGTCTTTTATTAACTACGTCACCAAGCAGGTGGCCATCAAGGTTGTCTATTACGGCCCCGGCCTGAGCGGCAAGACGACCAACCTCCGCTACATCTATTTCAAGCTCGACCCGTCTTCGCGGGGCGACCTAGTCTGCCTGGAAACGGATACGGAGAGGACGTATTTCTTCGACCTCCTTCCGGTTAGAGCCGGTTTGATCGGCGACTACAAGGTCCACTTCCAACTGATGACTGTGCCCGGGCAAATTTTTTACGAGGCCTCCCGCAAGAACGTGCTGCGGGGAGCAGACGGAGTCGTTTTTGTGGCGGATTCCCAGATCCCGCTCCTCGACGCCAACCTGGAGAGCTTCGACAACCTGAGGCGGAACCTGCTCAGTCTCGACGTCGATATCAACGCCATCCCGCTGGTCTTCCAGTATAACAAGCGCGACCTGGACGATCTCATCCCCGTGGAGACATTCAACCAGCTCCTCAACCCCCAGGGCCTGCCCTACGTGGAAGCCTCGGCGATCAACGGCGTCGGCGTGTTCGAAGCCCTGAAAGAGGTAGCCAAGCTGACTGTCCCGGCCGTGAAGGAAAAGGTCCTGGGCATTAAGGTCGGTGCCGACGAGCTGGCTGCCGCGGAATCCCGGGCCCAGGAAGTCGTCAGGGAAGCGACCCAGAAAGACGTGGAGGTGGAGTTCGTGAGCCCCCAGGACGAGGGGGACACCCAGCTGAAAAAGATGAAGCTCCGGACCATCGACGACGTCGAACAGGAGCTGGACAGGCTGTCCCGGGAGTTCCTGGAAAGGCCGAAAAAGACAGAGCCCTCCTGAAATTCGGGACACCATATCAATTTCCGAAT
>DQHV01000173.1 GCA_003524335.1 Candidatus Aminicenantota bacterium
AGGTAAGCTACAAGAAAGCGGCTTCCCTCAGGGCGCCTTCGTTCAGGGCCCAGGTATCGCTGGCCTCGCCCAGCGTGATAAAACTGCCAAGGAGCTTGCTCAGATAGACCGAGTAGATAAACGGGTGAGAGATGGGGAGAGCCGGCTTCTCGGGGTCGATATTCAGGGGGGTCAGGTACATCTCGAAGTGGGGCTCGACCTGGGAGACCAGGAACCGGGCAATGGCTTTGACCTTCATCCCCAGCCCGGGCTTGAAGGCGATCTTGATCCAAGGCGAGAATTCACCCACCTTCAGATTGAATCGCTGNNACTTTGATCTCTTCGGCATTCTTGAGCAGCGAGTTTTCCGGGCCCGAGATGCAAGTCAGGACGCGGCCGTTACGGACTTCAACCGGGACGACGACGCCGCCCTCCCGCTTCCTGTGCTTGGCTTCATCCGTCGTGTAAAAGGCGAACGTCCCCTGGCTGCCCTTGAGGTCGGGCGCACACATTCCGGAGAGGAGATGGCCGGAGAACTTCTCCGGTGGGAAGGTGATGGGCACTCTCAGCACGGTGCTGAAGATGCCCGCCTCTCCCAGCGTTTTCCAGAAGGGTACGCTCTTTCTCATTCCCCGGATCTCGGGCTTGGACAGAGGGATGGCGTATTTGCCGACGGAGATAACCCTTTTCGGACGGCCGATGTAGGCCGACGATAGCGAAGGAAGGTATGTCTTCGGGTCGCGGCTGAGAAAATCGAAGATGTTGTGCTTGGAAGGCTCGGAGCCGGTCATGAAAGAAGACCAGGCCACCGGCGAGATGGCCGGCGTTGTCGTCTGGAGCCGCGCATAGGTCCCCTCTTTCTTGAGCAGGGAAAGATGGGGGAGCTTTCCCTCGGCCATGAACTTTTCAGCCAGCGTGGGCTCGAGCCCGTCGAGACCGACGATGACCACCCTGTCAACGAGCGCGCCCTTGAGCGCCTTCCTCCCCTTGATCACCCTTACGAGCAAGCGGAACGGCCAGGAGAGAAAGGAAAAAACAGCCAGGAAAAAGGTGAGGAAGAGGACGAGGAATGAGGACAGAAAAGCAAACCCGGCCCCCGGCCCGATGTAGGCGTAGGCGGGTAGCCCGGATAATAGAAAAAGTCCAAGTGCGGTGAGTAAAATCGGCGTTAGAAGATGTTTCTTGCTCATGGGTAGTTGCTCAGAATAACAGCGGAAATTTGGCTGATCTTCAGGTCGTCTCCGACCTTCGGCTCGGACCAGAAGAAGGCGTCGTCCCAAGTGTGCATCCCTTCGAGATCGGTCCGTCCGAAGACGTCCTTTTTCTTGACCGATCCTTTGAGGTCAAAACCGGGTTCGGAAAGGACGAGGAGGTCCGGACCTGAGGCTGCGCATGGGCCTGAATATACGATGGAAGCATCGAACACCCGGCGGATCACGCGCCGGCCTTCGAACTCGAGATTTCCCAGCTTCCGGCTGATCTCTTCCTTGAGGCTCGGTACGCTGGCTTCCTCCACACGCCCTTTGGGAAAGCGGCCTCTGCGGTTGAGATAGATTCGGTCGGGGTCGAGGGCGAAGGCTGCGCTTCCCTCGGCGATGTCTTCGAGCCCCTGGGGCGAATCGCCGGAGAAACGCAGATAGCCTTCCTGCTGAAGCCAGGCATTGAGATAGATTTCCTGATCGATCTGGCAAAAGCCGTGGTCCGAGAGCAGGTAGAGGCCGACGTCACCTCCGGTCAGTCGCCGGTAGGCGAGGACAAGTCGCCCGATGATCCCGTCCACCCGGCGGTAGTAATCAAGGAAACGGGTGTGGTATTGGTGTTTCTCGTCCGTGTAAGCGTTCCAAAGAAAATGATGGAGTCGATCTGTCCCGGTGATGACGAACTCGAAATAGTCCCAATCATCCTTCCAGAAGAAGTCCAGCGCCCGTTCCCTTCCCTCCATGGTCCTCTCCAATTCCGACCAGAGGAAGGCATGGTCCTGGCGGGACTTCATGGTATCGATGTCGATCTGGTAGCCCATCCGGTCGAGGGCCGCTTTTTGAGAAAGCGGATAGACCGCTTTGGCCAGGTCGAGGGCCACAAACCCGGAGACCAGGACGCCGTTGAGCGGCCTCGCCGGGTAGGTCGAGGGCTGGTTGAGGATGATCGATCTCTTCCCCGTTTTTCCGAGGACGTCCCAGAGAGTTTCTGTCTTGACGTCCAGGAAGTTGGGGAAGCGGAGAGAATAGGAGCCGGGCTTCAAGTCGGTGAACCCGAATATCCCGTGCTTTCCGGAATCCGTCCCCGTCATGAAATCCGTCCAGGACACGGCCGAGATCTCGGGGAGGCTCGCCTTCATCCTGTGGAGATGACCGGTCTTGAGAAGACCCGCCAGGGACGGCATGACTCTGCGCTCCGTCAGCTCGAGGACAAGGGAGTAGGGAACTCCGTCCAGGCCAATTACACAGGTCCGAGTTTTTTTCTTTTTTTGAAATAGCGCCATGAAAGCTAAACATTATAGCATAATCCCATCTAGCCGCGCTACGCTTCGCGGGGACCGTTATCAAGTATGATCCTGGCGTCGACTATCCGGCAAAATCAAAGGAGGGGATGGATACGGAGGCTTCAGCCCGGCGTCTCGCT
>DQHV01000056.1 GCA_003524335.1 Candidatus Aminicenantota bacterium
TTCTTCGGACACGGACACGTTTTCGCCGACCCTTGCGGAGTCCTACCGGCTGATCTCAGCCGCCATCATCCGCGGGCTGGAAAAAATGGGACTCCAGGCGAGACTGGCCGGGCCGCCTCCATCGTCCTACTTAAAGGGGAACATGCCCTGCTTCGCCTATCCGGCCCGAGACGAGATCGAGATCGCCGGCCGTAAAATCGTCGGCAGCGCCCAGAAAAGAGTGGCCGGACGGTTCCTTCAGCACGGCTCCATCCCTCTTCATGATGATGAAGGCCTCCTGAAAAGCATTTCACTCGCCCGGGACGAGGATTCCGACCTGAAACGGACCTCCGTATCGGAAGCGCTGGGGAGAGAAGTCGATCGGGGGTGGGCGGTGGACTGCCTGGCAAAGGGGATGGCCGAGCAATTCGGAATGCGGCTATTGCCTCTGACCTTGGAGGCGGCTGCCGAGGACGCCATCCGGCGCATCCAAGAACGGCGCTACGAGGATGAAGGCTGGACCCTAGGAAGGTCCGTCGGCCATGAGTATTGATTTTCTCGGTTTCGAGTGATACGATTGTCTCGGTCACATAGGCAGACTGACGATGAACGAAGTCGAAGAGCTTTCCAAGCTGGAAATCCAGAGCCTTCCGCCCCTCCGGCCGATGGTCCTGGACGACCTTCACTCCAAGGCTCTCAAGAACCTTCACCTGGAAATGGGTACCGGTCCCGTCCTCTATCTTCTCTCGCCTTCCTACAGCGTCCTCCATCCGATAGCCAACGAAGTGATCACCGATTTCACGACCAAGAAAGAAACCCTCCTGGACTATCTCAGGGAATACATCATCCGCAACCTGGCGGTTTACTCAGTCCTGCTTGATATCAACAGCTATTTTATCGAGCAGAACAGCTTCCTCGTCCTGGCCCGCCTGAGAGAAAAGGATTCCGGCGGACGCCGTTTCGAGATCAAGTTCTACACCAACTCACCGCTCGAGCTGACCACACACTACGAAGACAAGATCTACATCGGCCGGGATTTCATCGACCTCTTCGGCTTCAAACGGAAGCATTACGGAGTTAAAGAGCTGATCGTCTCGGTCAAGGACCAGAACGAGAAGATGATCGACAAGGCTCAGGAGAAGCTGAAGAACCCGCTCGAATACAAGTCGTTCTTCCAGGAGATCAAGGAGCTGGTCGCCGAGCTCCGGTCGGAGAGCCTGCTTATCCTCCAGTCCCTGCCGCCCTTTCTCGACTTCGCCAAGATCAGCGACAAGGACCTGATCGACATCAACGCCCAGTACCGGACGATCAACCACTACATCATCGAGCTCCATGACGAGGTCGAGGAATTTGAAAACCTTCTCCACTTCCACAAAGAAAACGACTTTGCCCGCTATGTGACCAAGTACAAGAAGGACATGACCAACCTCATCTCCTATTTCAATATCAAGATCAACGGCAGACTGACGCAGAAGATCTACGAGCTTAAGAACAGGGAAAAATAAAAAGGGGACGGTCGCCTCAGTTGAAGCGAGGACCGTCCCCCTTTCTTTTTTATCGGCTGGGGCCCTTTTCGAACTGGATGTCGCCGTAAGTCGTAGACAAAAGGATGCGGGGCCTGTCGGAGACCTCGGAAAACGCCCGGAGCAGGGTTAGGTTGTCTTTCTCCTCGATGCTGACGTTGCCAGAGAGGCTCCACTGGATATCGCTGCTCCTGGTCTGGGCTTCAAGGGGATAGCGGTCTTCACCAGGCCAGAAAAAAGTGATCGGCGAGTAGGTGGCCCGGACCTCGAGGGGTCCGGTGAGAGGCAGGGGAGTAAGGGTGATGTTCCCGTGGGAAAGGACGATAGTCGTCTTCCCGGCGAAGTCGGCCAAGTCCACATCCTCGTATGAGGACGAAATGTAGATGTTATCGCCGATGATGCCCTTTCCTTTGACGCTCATATGGCCCCCGGTGATCTGCAGGTTCCCCCGAACAGACTTCAGGCTGATCGGCTCATAGGTGTCGTTGATCTCGAGGTTGCCAGCCAGACCATCGATATCGATAGAAGAGTGACTCCCGTCGAGGCGGGAAGGCCCGACATTGCGGAGGGTGATCTTTTCGTAGGAATTGCGGACCTCCAAAGGCCCGGTGACGTCTTCCACCCATATTTCCGTATGGGGCGCGGTGATCGTAGCCTTTTGACTGTCGCCCCGCAAGTCCACCAGGCCGTAAGAATTTTCAATGTTGACCTCGCCGGGTACAGCCTTGACGGAGATGTCGGAGTGACGACTCCTGATCGTGCAGTTCGACTCAAGGCCGGAGACCTCGACGTCTTCATAGCTGTTCTCGATGACAGCTCCCCCCCGGATGTTGGTGACTGAGACTTCTCCGTGACGGTTGTCGATCATCGTCTCTCCCACCTGGTCGGCTCTGACCAGTCCGTAGGAGTTCGTCACCTCGACGGGCATGCCGGAAGGCACCGTGATCCGGAAGTTAGTCTCGAAATTCCGCCTCTTGAAATCGCTTCTGTTGGTGGTGATGGTGACGGCGGCATCGCCCTTATTGACTACGGGATGGAGCTCGTCAGCCACTTCTCGGGCTTTTTCCTCGTTCCGCCGCCAGATCCTCTTCTCAAATGTGAATGTGATCCTGTCGGTCTCCGCACCGAGAACCTCGACCTGGCCGTGGGAGTTGAGCACTTTCAGGGAAGCGGGAAGGGGCGGCTCGATCACCTGCGTTTCTTGATAGGTGTACTCGTTGAAGTCCAAGGCGATGAAATCATCCCAGACGACGTCGATCTTGCCGGCCTGAACATGGTAGAAGAAGACTCCGGCGACGATGATAAAGATGAGCAGGACGATCTCTTTGGCTTTCATCGTCAGTCCTGCTCGGGTTTCGGGGCCGGGGCCTCTTCCTTTCTTTCTTTGAGCCCGAAATAGAGCTTCCAGGCACCCCAGACGATCAAGGCTAGGGGCCACAGCCGGGCCAGACTATCCCAGACATCGATGCCGAAATTATCCAGGATGAAGATGAGTCCGATGACGATGAGGATGATCCCCCACGCCAGTGCGCCGCGTTGTTTCTTTGCCATTGGAACCTCCTTGTGCGGTCCTCAGTCCTTCTTCGAGAGATAGTCGAAGATGAGCTTGCCGCCGATGACGATGACCACGACCGGCCAGAAATCGAGGATGGTCTTGTAGCTGATGACCTCGAAGTTGCCGAGAAGCAGGATTCCNNTGTTGGCCACGTTCACGGAATCGATGATCTGGAAAATGTAGAATGCCGCCAGGACGAGTCCGGCGAACGGCTGGGCGTCGCCATGCTGCTGCATGGTGACCAGCCCGGCGAAGATAACCAGATAGACGAGTCCCTTGGTGACTTCCCCGTTATAGAAAGGTCCGACCCCGAAGGGGAAAAAGAAGGACAGCAGGAACGCCAGGATCGGGGACTTGCGGGGCTTGGGCAGGACGAGTTTTTCCTGCACAACGATTTTTTCTTCCATTAGGATTCCTCCTATTTATAAGTTGGGTCCTCGTTTCCGCCGAAGATTTTCCAGCTCTTGACGGAAACAAAGACGTTTTCTGCGGTGTCGCCCAGCCGGTCGGTGAAGGAGCCGGCCTTGGCGTACAGTTTTTCCACCTGGCTGTATCCGGAGTGGATTTTCTGGTCGATGGCGCGATCGATGTTTTTCTTGTCCGGGTTGAAGAGGTAGAAGGAGAGCAGGGTCATGAATATGGTGGCGGCCGCGAAGACGGGCTGAAGGGCCGGCCTAAGCACGAAATCGAAAGACAGGGAAAATTTTTTCTTGTGCTCGGGAATGGCGGCGAGTCGGGCCTGCAGCCCGGGGCTCACTTCGAGCTCGGGAAAATCCGCCAGGGCCTGCTGCGCCCGGCTCAGTATGGCGAGCAGGGCGGCGCAATCAGGGCATCCGGCGAGATGGGCTTTGACAAGGGTCTTTTCCGCCTGGCTCAGTTCGCCCTCCAAGAAAGCCGAGAGGAGCTCCTCGATCCTTTCACAGGTCATAGGCGTCCTCCTTCCTGTCTTTGAGAATTTTGGCCAGTTGGAGCCGTCCGCGGTTGATCCGCGACTTGACCGTGCCCAGCGGGAGGTCCAGGATCTCAGCGACTTCCTCGTATCTTTTTTCCTGGATGTCTCTGAGAATAACAGCCATCCGGGTCTCGGGCGCGAGGCGGTTGAGGCCCTCCCAGACCAGCTTCCGGTCGGCCTCCTGCATCAGGCCGGATTCCGGGCCCCGGCCCGCCTCCGGAGCGGCGAACTGCTCGTCGAATTCATCGCGATGGGCCTTTTCCCACTTGGTCTTGCGATAGGTGTCGATGAGATGGTTCTTGGCCATGGTGAGAAGCCACGCGGTGAAGTTTTTCTCAAAGTCGTATCTGTGAAGGGCACCGTACAGTTTCAGGAAGATGTCCTGGGTTAGGTCTTCGGCCTCCTGGTAGCTGCCGACGAACTGGTAGGCCAGGTTGAATACCCGCTTGGAATAGGTGTTAACCAGCATTTCCCAGGCTCCGTGTTTGCCTTTCAGGCATTGTCTGATGACCTCGTTCAAGTCCACTCACTTCACCCCGATAGACGAGATTAACCGGCCGAAAGTTCCTCCCATTCTAATAAATTTCTCGGGGGAAAGCCAATTCGGGGGACACTAACCTTAATTCAGAGCTTTGAGCGCCCAAGCAGGGAATTAAGGTTAGTGTCCCCCGAATCCCCCGAATCGAGCACCTTGACTAAAGAACAGAGATATGACAGGATGAATTTTCTTTAACAGAAAAATCAAGAATCTTGTTCATGGAGGAGACCCATGGAGGGAATTATCGGCTACGGAGCCAGCATCCCCCGGAACCGCATCAAAGTCGAGGAGATCGCCAAGGTCTGGGGCGCGGATGCGCCCAGCTACAAGAAGGGGCTGCTTGTCGAGGAGAAGTCCGTCCCTTCGCCCGACCAGGACACGATCACGATGTCCGTCGAGGCCTCGAAAAGCGCCCTCAAGAGGGCCGGAATCAACCCCAAGGAGATCGGCGCAGTCTACATCGGTTCGGAGTCCCATCCCTATGCTGTCAAGCCCAGCGGCACCGTCCTGGCCGAGGCCATCGGAGCCACTCCCGAGGTCCACACGGCCGATCTTGAGTTTGCCTGCAAGGCCGGGACAGAAGGGATGTTCATCGCCTTTGGCCTGGTCAAGGCCGGCCTGATCAAATACGGCCTGGCCGTGGGGGCGGACACCTCTCAGGGGGCTCCCGGCGATGCCCTGGAATACACGGCCGCAGCCGGCGCTGCCGCCTATCTCTTCGGCCGGGAAAAGGTGGTCGCTGAAGTCCTGGAGACCTATTCCTACACGACCGACACCCCGGATTTCTGGCGCCGCGAGTATCAATACTATCCTCAACACGGGGGCCGGTTCACCGGCGACCCGGCCTATTTCAAGCACATCACCGGCGCCGCCAGAGGCATCATGGAAAAATCCGGCCTGAAACCCGCCGATTTCCAGTACATCATTTTCCACCAGCCGAACGGTAAGTTTCCCTTCCGGGCGGGCGAGATATTGGGGTTCGCCAAGAAACAGATCGAGCCGGGCTGGCTGGTCAATAAGCTCGGCAATACCTATTCCGGGTCATCACCCCTCGGTCTGACCGCAACGCTGGACATTTCCAAGCCAGGAGACCTCGTGCTTATCGTTTCCTACGGCTCCGGAGCCGGGAGTGACGCCTTCATCCTCAAGGTGACGGACCGGATCAACGAGGTCAGGGAACTCGCCCCCAAGACGCGAGAGCTCCTTGACAAGAACAGAAACTACCTGGAATACGGGACCTATGCCAAGTTCCGCCACAAGATCCGGAAGGCCGAGTAGGAGGAGAGAATGAGAGAAGTCGCTGTCATCGGAGTGGGCATGAACAAATGGGGGGAGCTCTGGGAGAAGTCGCTCCGCCATGTTTTCACGGAAGCGGCCATCCTGGCCCTGGATGATGCGGGAATCGATAAGATCGACTCCCTCATCGTCGGCTGCATGTCCAGCGGGCTGTTCATCGGGCAGGAGCATCTCTCCTCGCTTCTGGCTGATTACCTGGGCCAAGTCCCCGTTCCCGCAGCCCGCGTGGAGTCGGCCTGCGCTTCCGGCGGGCTAGCGCTGCGGATGGGCTTCATCGAGGTGGCCTCCGGGATGTCGGATGTCGTCCTAGTCGGCGGTGTCGAGAAGATGACCGATGTCAACGGCCACGAGGCCACTTTTGCGCTCGGCACGGCCGCCGACCAGGAGTACGAGTGTTATCACGGGATCACCTTCCCCGGACTCTACGCGCTGATCGCCCGCGCCCATATGGAGAAATACGGCACAACCAGAGAACAGCTGGCCATGGTGGCCGTCAAGAACCACGACAACGGCTCCCTCAACCCGCTGGCCCAATATCCTTTTAAGGTCAGCGTTGAGGCCGTCCTCAACTCCGTCATGGTCGCCGACCCGCTGCGTATCCTGGACTGTTCGCCGATCACGGACGGGGCCGCGGCGCTCATCCTCTGCCCGGTGGAGACGGCCAGGAAGCTCAAAAAGCCGGTCGTAAGAATCACAGCCAGCGGCATGGCCACGGATACGATCGCCCTCAGCTCGCGCCGGGAGATCACCTGGATCGAATCCACCTACCAGGCGGCGAAGAGGGCCTACGCCATGGCCGGCAAGAAACCGGAGGACATCGACGTCATCGAGGTTCACGACTGCTTCACCATCGCCGAGATCTGTGTCATGGAAGCCCTCGGCCTGGTGGAGAAAGGGAAGGGGGGCAAGGCCGTCGAAGACGGGTTGACCTCCCTCCATGGGAAAATCCCCATCAACACCAGCGGCGGCCTGAAGGCCAAGGGGCATCCCGTCGGCGCGACCGGTGTGGCCCAGGCGATCGAGATCGTCAAACAGCTCCGGGAGGAAGCCGGTCCCCGTCAGGTCAAGGGGGCCAGGGTCGGGTTGACCCAGAATATGGGCGGAAGCGGCGGGAGCTCGATCGTGCACATCTTCGAGAGAAGCTAAGAGGAGGGATACGATGCCGACACCATCGAGATACTGGAGAGAGATACCTCAGAGATACCGGCTGGAAGCCGCCAAGTGCAAGAATTGCGGTTATGTCGCCTTTCCGCCCCGCCTGGTCTGCCCGCGCTGTCAATCCCGGGCCTTCGAGACGATCATCCTGTCCGATGCGGGCAAAATCGTCACCTACACGATCATTCGCGTTCCCCCGCAGCCTTTTTCCGACCAGGCGCCTTATGCCGTGGGCATCGTCGAACTCGACGACGGAGTCCGGCTGACCGGACAGATCGTGGACTGCGCCTTCGAAGAATTGCAGATCGGTAAAAGGGTGAAGATCGAGTTCCGGAAGGTCTCCGAGGAGGGCGAAGCCGGAGTCATCTATTACGGCTATAAATTCGTTCCCGCATGACCAAGATGGGGACGGTCATATTTTCCTGAGGTGAGGCCGTGTTCAAAATTGAAAGCAAGGTCGATACGCAAAGCCCGGAGTATAGAGACAACTTCGACCACATGAAGAAGGTCGTGGCCGACTTCAGGGAGAGGCTGGCCAAGGCGAAGGAAGGGGGGCCGCCCAAGTACCGGGAGCTGCACAAGTCCCGGAAAAAGCTCCTCGTCCGGGAGCGCTTGGACCGGCTCTTCGACCGAAACACCCCGTTCCTGGAGCTGAGTCCGCAGGCCGCCAATGGCATGTATGATGACGAGGCACCAGGAGCCAGCATGGTCACCGGAATCGGCGTTGTCCACGGCCGCGAAGTCCTCATCGTCGCCAACGACGCCACGGTCAAGGGCGGGACCTACTACCCGATGACGGTGAAGAAGCACCTCCGGGCCCAGGAGATCGCCCTCGAGAACCGCCTGCCGTGCGTCTACCTCGTCGACAGCGGCGGCGCGTTCCTGCCGCTCCAGGCCGACGTCTTCCCGGATCGCGATCACTTCGGTCGGATCTTCTACAACCAGGCGCGCCTCTCGGCGCAGGGGATCCCGCAGATCGCCGTCGTGATGGGCTCCTGCACCGCCGGC
>DQHV01000105.1 GCA_003524335.1 Candidatus Aminicenantota bacterium
GCGGCTGCCAAGTCCAGGACTCCGGAAGAGGTCCGGGACGCGGTCGAAGCCGGCGTGCAGGTCATCGGTGAGAACTACGTCCAAGAAGCGGCCGCGGCCCAGGCTGTCGTCGGGCGGGAAGTGAAGTGGCACTTCATCGGCCACCTCCAGACGAATAAAGTCAAGAGAGCCGTGGAGATTTTCGACCTTATCGAGACGGTCGATTCGCTGAAGCTCGGGCTGGAGATCGATAGGCGCAGCCGCGAGCAGGGCAAAGTGATGCCGGTCCTGATCGAGATCAACAGCGGCCGCGANNTACTTCCGGCTCACTAAAGACGTTTTCGACCGCCTCCAGAGTCTCTCCATCCCGGGTGCGGCGTTGACTTCGTTGTCCATGGGAATGTCCCATTCCTACCGCGTGGCCGTCGAAGAGGGGGCGAACATGGTCCGGCTGGGGACGATCATCTTCGGGCCGCGGCCAAACAGGGTCGCTCCGCCCGAGAAAGCGGAACTCAAAAAATAAGGAGCTTGGCGGAAGCTATGCGCGGAATGGAGAGCCCCCCTGGAGCCGAGACCGTCCTCGACGGCCGGCGCTACCTCTACTTCGCGGGGACTGGATATTTCGGACTGCACGGCCATCCCGCCGTCGTCCGGGCGGGGATCCGGGCGTTCTATAGGTACGGAACGCACAGCGCCACCTCCCGCGCCGGTTTCGGCAGCAATCCCGCCCTGCTCGAAGTGGAAGCCCGTCTCCGGGAATTCTTCCGGGAAGACGATGCCGCCTACTTCGGCTCCGGGTATCTCGGAAGTCTTGTGCTGGCGCAGGCGCTGGCCGACCGGTACGACGCTGTCTTCGTGGACGAGCTGGCCCACTTTTGTATCAGGGACACCGCTTCCTCACCCGGAAAGCCCGTCTTTCGGTTCCGCCACAGAGACCCGGACGACTTGGCCAAGAAACTGAAAAGACAGCTGACCGCCGGCCAGAGACCTCTTCTTTTGACCGACGGGGTATTTCCCGTGTTCGGCCGGATCGCCCCTGTCCAGGATTATGCGGGGGTCATAGCGGCCTACGGCGGTCTCATCGGCCTTGACGACTCCCATGCCGTGGGTGTACTCGGAGCCCATGGCCGGGGGACCCTCGAGCATTTCGGGATGAAAGCTCCGAACCTCCATTTCACCGGGACGCTCAGCAAGGCGTTCGGCGGCCACGGCGGTTTTGTCGTCGGCAAGAGGAAACTCATCGGCGGCATCCGGACTTCCGTAGGCGCCTACATCGGATCGACACCGACGCCCACTCCGATCGCGGCAGCCACGGCCAAGGGCATCCAGATCCTGCTCCGTCATCCTGAGATGAGAGACCGCCTGAGGCGGAACACGGTCCGCCTGAAAAAGGGCTTGAGAAGCCTCGGGATCGAGGCCGACGACAGTCCAGTTCCGATCGTCGCCTGGTCTATGGGGACAGAGAAAGAAATGCGCGGGATCCAAAAAGACCTAATGCGGCGCGGGATCGCGGTCGCCTATCTCAAGTACGTCGGCGCGCCGGCGGCCGGCGTCCTCCGCCTGACCGTCTTTTCCACCCACACGGCCGCCCAAATCCGGAGGCTTCTGGAAGAGCTGGCGGTAGTCCTCTAGAACCCGGGCCTATCCTTCAGAGGTCCTCTCCTCCGGCCGAAGAGCCTTCTCGGCCGTCTCCTTCCGATTCGGCTTCCTCCATCGCTTCGTCGATCGACTGGTCGAAGTCCTCGCCCGCGTCCTCCCCCATTTCCTTTCCCATCTTCTTCATCCAGCGGGCGACGCTCTTGGGGTCGTTCTCGTCGAGACCCGAGAGCTTTGAAGGGTCGGCCAGGCTCTCCATCCGGCTCTCCTCGGAACGGGAAACGGCCACCCGGCTGACGAGCTTCTCCAGGTTCAGGCTCCCGCAGTTCTTGCACTTTGGCTCCAGCGCCGATTTGACCGATAGCGTGATAAACACGGACTTCCGTCCACAGTCCAGGCAGCGGTATTCATAAATCGGCAACCCCGTGCCTCCTATTTTTCAATCTGGGCTTTCTGCTGGTTGACTCGGTTGAAGAAAACAGGGTCGAATTTGGGCTTGCGGTCGAAGCTATACAATCCATTCACTTCCTGCTCGATATCGTAAAGCTGGGTGTAGCAGAACCCGGCTACTTTCGGGTTGAAGAGGAGGGCCTCGGTCAATTTCTTGTAGCGGTCGAGAAATTCCTCTCCGCTGCGCGGCCGGGCACCGTACCCCCAGGCCTTCTCGTCATCTTGGCCGGGATTCCACCAGATGCCGCCGTACTCGCTGACGAAATAGGGCTGTCCTTGATAGGCGGTGTGTTTTTCCTTTTCTCCGTTCACAAAAACATCCGGCGGTGAGAGGAGCAGGCCGTCAAAGGCCGCCTTGAACTTGGGAACGTCCTGATCATAGTTATGGGAATCATAGACATCGGGCGAGGCCGAGTGATAGCCACCCGAGCTGTCGATGACCAACCGGGTCGGGTCGAGCCTCTTGGTCAGTTCAAAGATCCCCTCGATCATCCCGGGGTAGTTCTCCCCCCAACGCTCGTTGAACGGGCACCAGCCGATGAGGGCCGGATGCATCAGGTCCCGCTCTACCGCCTCGCTCCACTCCCGGCTGAAGATGAGAAAGGCTTCCGGCCGGGAGAGGTCGAGCCCCCAGTCGGCGAACTCGCCCCAGACGATGTATCCCAGCTTGTCGGCCCAGTAAAGGAAGCGGCGCTCAAAAACACGCTGGTGGAGACGGGCGCCGTCGAACCCCAGGCCCAAAGAGATCTCGATGTCTTTCTTCAGGGCCTCGTCCGATGGAGCCGTGTAGATGCCGTCCGGATAGAAGCCCTGGTCGAGGACGGTGAGTAAAAAGAGCGGCTTGTTGTTGAAATAGACCTTGTCTCCTCGGACTTCTACCTTCCGCAGCCCGAAATAGCCTCCGACCTTGTCTACGACCCGGCCCTGGCGGGAGTAGGCGATCTCGAGGTCATAGAGATAAGGCGCCCGCACCGCCCAGGGCTTCGGGTTCTTCAGTTTGACTGTAAAAGTGACCATCTTTTCCGCCGGTTTAGCCGCCTTGAATTCCAGCTTGCCCTGCTCGTCGGCCGCCCGGAGCAGGATATCCCCGCCCCGGGGCGCCCGGTCGAGATAAACACAGATCAAGGCCTCGCCGCTGTCCAGGTTGGGTTGAACCGTGTATTTTTCGATGTGGTCTTGAGAGACCGGCTCGAGCCAGGCCGTCTGCCAGAGGCCGGTCGTCCGCCGATAAAGGCAGCTGTAGGAATTCAGCCGCTGGGACTGTTTTCCGACCGGCTGGAGGCCGCTCCGGGTATCATCGCTGGCTCTGACGACCAGGAGGTTCTCCCCGGAGACCAAAAACGCGGTCAGGTTGAAGCTCGACGGAGTATAGCCGCCGACGTGCTCGCCGACTTTGCGGCCGTTGAGCCAGACCGTCGTCTTGTAGTCACAGGCCTCGAAGTGGATGAGGACTCGCCTGCCCTCCCAGCTTTCCGGAATACTGAAGGTCCGCTTGTACCAGACCGCGGCCATGAAATCCAGGCTGCCGATCCCGGAGAGAAGGCTTTCCGGAGCGAAAGGCACCAGTATCTTTTTGTCGAACCCCTTCCCCTGGATGAACTCCCTGTCCTCTCCGGTGTCCGTGAGGTCGAGGGCGAAATCCCACCAGCCGTTGAGGTTCAGCCAGTCCGTCCGCATCATCTCCGGACGGGGATATTCGGGGCGTGGGATATCGGCGGCGAAGGACCGGCTGTGATTCGCCAAGACTAAGCAGGCTATGAAGAGGGATACACCGAGAATTTTCATCGCCGAAAGTTTCATTTTGGCTGCTCCTTTCATCGACTTGTCCGGAGCCCGGTTTGCACATATTTGCCCAGGAAGCGAAGCGCCTCGTCGGAGCGCCGGAAGACCGGAACACCTGCACCCTTGAGCATCCCGGCCAGCGGATCATAAAGAGAGCCGGCATCGAGGTTGACGACCACCGGCTTGGCTGTCCCCCGGATGATTTCGATCAAGCGAGGTCCGATGCTCTGCGGATTGTGGATGTTTTCCGCGTGTGTCTCCGCTGGAGCCAGCGTCTGCAGCGCCGCGGTCATGGGGACGGGAGAAACGACCGCGCAATCGACGTTCGGATCCGATAACAGGGCCTCGACGCAGCCGGTAAACGCCGCATCGTCCGCCACCGGAGTCAGGTCGAGCGGGTTGCGGATGTCCTGAAGGCGGTCGATGCCGAGAGGCCTCAGGATTTCGGCGATCCGGGCTTTGGTCGGCTCCGCGAGCGCCGTGAGCTCCAGGTTGAACCCGTCGTGCAGGCCGTCGGCCAAGATGACGCACTCGAACCCAGCGTTGCTGATCAGGCCGACACGTCTACCAGGGGCGGACTTCCGAGCCAGCGCCGGAAGCGCCCTGATGGCGCTCTCGAACTCGGCCAGGGTCTCGGCGACGAAGACTCCGGCGCTCTCCATGATGGCCCGGCAAACCGTATAGTCTCCGGCCACCGAAGCCGTGTGGCTCGAGGTCGCCTTCCGGCCCTCGGGGGAACGCCCGCTCTTATAGACCAGGACACTCTTGCCCTTGCGGACGATCTCTCCGGCCGCTTTGGCCAGGGCCAGTCCGTCCCCGGGTTGGAAGCCTTCAATATAAAGTGCGTAGAGTGGGACGGAATCGTGGGCCCTAAAATAATCCAGGTAGTCTGAAGCCGTCAGGTCGATCTGGTTTCCGAGAGAGATGGCATAAAGAGGCTCGACCTCGGGAATCTTGCTCATCCGGGAGGCCATGAAGGCCCCGCTCTGGCTGATGTAGACAAGCTGAGGGTTCTCTTTCCCCGGGCTCGCCAGCTTATGGACGGGAATAAAGGTGGTATCGTAGTGCCCCGGCCTGGAAAAGATGCCCATGCAGTTTCCGCCGTTGACGACGGGAGTGATTTTCTTTTTCTTCCGGCTCGTCTGCAGCAGCCTTTTGATCTCCTCTTCGATGCCCTCCATGCCCTGCTTTTCACCCATCCCGCCGGCGATGAGGATGACCGAACGGGCCTTCTCCCCGGCCACGAGCTCGGCCATGACTCCGGCGCTCTGGCCGGCGGCCAGGGTCAGGACGAACAGATCAACGGCCTCGGGGAGGTCCGCGACCGTCGGAACACAGCGGCAGCCATCGATCTCGGCGAGCCCCGGCTTGACCACATATATTCTTTCTTTCAGGAATCCTTCCCGGAGGATGTTGTTGAGGATGAAGTGCCCGAGGTTCATCCGCTCGGATACGCCGATGATCCCGATTGACCGCGGGTGGAGGAGGACCTCGAGCCCGGCGGAGAGGCGCGGCCGCGCCGCCCAGCGGCGCCGCGAAAACCGGCACATCCCGTCGAGGGGCACAAGCGCGCCGCTACGGACGACAAACGGGTTGACCTCGGCCTCCTCGATGACGAAGGCCGATTTCCGGGAATATGGCGAAAAATGGACGGCCAGCCGCCTGAAGCGGTCGAACGCCTCGACGAGTACGCCGCGGGAAACCGGCGCCGGCCTCCCCCGAAAGCCTTCGACGAGCTTATCGTAAAAGGCCAAAGGCTCGAGCAGCCCTTCAATCTGGTCCCCGCGGAGGAGATGAGCCGAGCCGATGGCCACGGCCGTCTTCTCCTTCAGCCTCTCGTTTACGTATTCGACATCGAGCCCGCCCAAGCCCATGGTTACAGCCGGTCCGAATTCCCGCGAATTCCGGATCCCGAGCAGCAGTTCGGACCCGAACCCGAGATCGGCGAAGGCCACCTTTTCAATGACCAGAACGCCCCGGATATCTAACCTTGCCGCCTCCGGCCCGGCGAACTTCGCTGGCACCACGGCGAGCATCCGGTTGATCGCCCGGTTGACCTCGCCAACCCTGTTCTCGACAAAGGCCACTCCGCCGACATCGCTCTTATGGACGATCTGGGGCGAAACGATCTTGAGGACGACTTGATCGCTCCCCAAGACAGAGAGCTTCTCCCGGGTCGCCCTCGCCCCCTTCTTGACAAAGAAAAAAGGGGGCGCGTCGATGCCGGAGGCGCGGAGAAGGGCATAGACCTCATGTTCAAGGAGAAAGCTTCTGTTGTCTTTTTCCGCCCGCTCAAAGATTCTTTCGATCAGTCCGGTTCCCGCTATCATCTTCTCTCTTCGCTCCATGCTGAAGGCCTCAAAACATCAAGAGCCGGATCGCGAGAAAAATCATCCCCCTCCCTTTCCTTCTCTCGCGCCGGATGCCGGGACAAAGTCGGCCGCGGCCGCGACGGCTTGCCCCAGAGCGAAAGCCTTGAGGTTGGAGGCGACGATCGTCTCTCCGTGCCGCTCGAACAGGACCTTGATGAACCTGGTGAGGTTCTCTTCCCTAACTATGAGGCGTCCCGCCGCCGCTCCCAGCATAACCATGTTCTGGGTCCGGGAGGATCCGGCCTCCTTGGCCAGCTTCTCCGAGTCGATGATGAGATGGCGGGGGATTTTCCTGATTCTGTTCAGGAGCGTCTCCACATCCGGGTAATCCTGGATGTTGACGAATGGCGCCCGGCTGGCGATGATCATCCCGTCCGGCCGCAGGTAGTCAAGATAGCGAAGGGCTTCCAACGGCTCGACGCTCAGGACCAGGTCGGCTTCGCCCCGCGGGATCAGGTCGCTCCAGATGTGCGCCTGCGAGAGCCTGAGATGGGATTGGACCGCTCCGCCGCGTTGCGACATTCCATGGACCTCGGCCTGTTTAACTTCGAGTCCCTCCTCCAAAGCCGCGCTGGCGATGACGTAGGCGATGGAGATGATCCCCTGCCCGCCGACTCCCGCCAAGATAATGTCCTGCTTCATCTACCCGCCCCTTCGCCTTTTCTTGGCTTCTTCGAGGCACTCGCGGACGGCGACGATCACCGAAAGACCGTGGTGATCGATTTCTTCCTTAATGACCTGGGCATTCTTGTCCAGGTTCTTGGGGAGCGGCTCAATGACCCGGATGTGCTCTTTGACCACCCCGAGCCCCTCGATCATCCGCAGGAGGCGCTCTCCCGAGGCATAGCTCGGCTGGCCGCCCGTCATGGCCACGGTGCCGTTGTCAAGGATGAACACCGTCATGTTGGTATCGGCCGCAGCCGCTTCAAGGAGCGGCGTCAGGCCCGAATGGCCGAAAGTGGAATCGCCGATGACGGCAATAGAAGGATGGATTCCGGCCTCCGCTCCTCCCTTGGCCATACTGACCGATGCGCCCATGCAGACGCACGTCTGGACGGCTTGGTAGGGGGGATAGGCGCCCAGCGTGTAGCAGCCGATGTCGCTGAAGACATTGCCCTGATGATACTCTTTTAACGCTTTGTTGAGGGCCTGAAAGGTATCCGCGTGAGGGCATCCGACACAGAGCTGGGGCGGACGGGCGGCGAGTTTGAACCCGCCGAGGTCGAGGCTTTCCAGAGGCTTCAGTCCCAGGGCCGGGCGGACTGTCTCAGGCGAAAGCTCGCCCGTCAGCGGGATGTCGCCGCTCAGCTTTCCCTTGACCGTTTTGCCCGCAATACCGAACAGCCCTCGCAGGGACCGCTCGATCAGGGGATAGCCTTCTTCGACAACCAGCACGTTGTCGACGTGCTCGACGAGGCCTCTGATGAGCTTTCCGGGGAGCGGATAGGTGCAGACCTTGAGGACCGAAGGAGGGTTCTCCAGGTCCCGTAAATTCTCTTGAACATAGTTGAAGGCGATGCCCGAGGCGATGACTCCCAGCGATCGATCCTTGTCGTTGAGGCGAAGCGAATTGAACTCGGACTCCTCCGAGAGCCGGACCATGGCCGCCTGATTATCGAGAACGGCCCTGAAGCGCCGGCGGGCGTTGACCGGAAGGAGAGTCCAATCCTGGCTGGCGCCGTGTTTGAGCTCATTCTGCCCGCGCGGCTCCCGCGGCCGGACAGTCGAGCGGCTGTGGGACAGGCGAGTCACCAACCGGATCATGACCGGGACGCCGAACTTCTCGGAGACATCAAACGCCTGCCGTGTCATCTCATAGGCTTCCTGATGGTTCGAGGGCTCGAAGCAGGGGATATTGGCGAAGTCGGCGTAAAAACGGCTGTCCTGCTCGTTCTGGGAGCTGTGCATACCGGGGTCATCGGCCGGGACGACGACCAGGCCGCCGTGGGCATTGGTCAGGGCGGAATTCATGAACGGGTCGGCGGCGACGTTGAGCCCAACGTGCTTCATTGAAACAAGGGCCCGTTTCCCGGCGAAGGAGACACCCAGCGCTTCCTCGTAAGCGACCTTCTCGTTGACCGACCAGGAAGCCACGAAGGCCTTGGTTTTGGTCGCGGCCTTGATCAGGTATTCCATGATCTCGGAGGCGGGAGTCCCGGGATAGGAATAGCCGGCGCTCAGACCGGCCTGGATCGCGCCGAGGGCGACGGCTTCGTCCCCGAGCAGTATCTCAGGTTTCATGGTTGTTCCTCGTAATGGGGAAAGAGAGATGAGGATACAATCCCGGCCGGAGAGTGTCAAGCCGGACGGTCGAGCNNGCCGGTTCCTGCCTACAATACAGGATGGAATCATGGACATTTGCCTATAATAAGGAGGTCGCAGTGATCAGAGTGTCTACCAAGGGGCGATACGGGACCCGCCTCATGCTCAACCTGGCCCGGCATTATAACAGCGGCAACAGGGCTGTCATCCTCAGGAACATAGCCGCAGACGAGGAGATCTCGATCCGCTACCTCGAACAAATTATCATACCTCTCAAGATCCACAAATTGGTCAAGAGCATCCGGGGTGCCGGCGGCGGCTATACCCTGGCCCGCAAGCCATCAGAGATCACGATCTGCGAGATCCTGGAAGTTCTGGAGGGCAACTGCGCGCTGGTCGATTGCGTCGAGGACAAGGATTTCTGCGACCGCCTCCCCTCCTGCGCCGCCTACGAGATCTGGAAAGAGGCCAGCCAGATTCTAAAGAGCTACTTCCAACGCGTGACGCTCCAGTACGTCCTCGAAATCTGCGTAAGGAAACAGAAGGCCAAGCCCAAGGCCAGGCGCTAGACCGCCGGTCTCCGTCCTCGCCGCGCGCTCCTTTCCTCCGCCCGGGCGAAAGGGCCATTTATCAGCGCCTCTAACCCATCAAGAAAAAACCCTTTTTTTCGGATTTTCCCGCTTGACAAAAAACCCTACCTAGTATATAAATTTTATCTTTTCTATAAACCTAATATAATTAGTAGGGTTAATCCTCTGGGGAATGTCATCCCGCGCTGCGGGAACAGCAGATAGATCTCGAGGAGGTAAGATATTGTCAGCGACAACCAGAAGACCGTTGCTCCAGTTCTCGCTTCATTGGCTTGCCCTTGCCGTCGTCCTTGTCGCCGTCGTCGGTCTGTTCGCGGCGGCCCGGCCGGCGACCCAAGAGAAAGTGAAGGAATTCGGCATCTGCGCCGAATGCCATGAAGACGTCTGCACCGATTTCAAGCTGGTCCGCCACTCGGAAATTAAGTCTGACCGGTGGACAAAGACGGCCCTCCAGGTGGAGACCGTCTGCGCCAACTGTCATGGCGACCCGGCCAAACACCTGGAAGCAGGCGGCGGCGTGGGGACGATTTTTGCCTTTAGGAATACTGATGCAGCTCAGGCCAAGGCAGAGAAATGTTTGGAGTGCCACAGCTCCACGCGATCCCTCTTCTTCGCCAGCCCACATGGGCAGGCGGCCATGGATTGCACTAACTGCCACGGCGAGCTTATGAAGACTTCGGAAGAGAAACCCAGGCCATCGGAAATCTGCCTCTCCTGCCACCAGGACATCGGCGCTCAGTTCAAAATGAATGAACGCCATCGGCTGCAGGAAGGAGTCCTCGAATGCACCACCTGCCATGACCAGCATGCCCCCTCGACAAGAACGCGCCTGGGCGGGTTCAAGGATGAGGAGTGCATTCGCTGCCACACCGACAAGGGCGGCCCGTTCCTGTACGAACACGAAGCCTCCCGCGTCGAGGGATGCACCTCCTGCCACGAGGTCCACGGCTCCCACAACCGGCACATGCTGACCCATCAGAGCACCGCGGACCTGTGCTTCAGCTGCCATGCCGCAGCGCCCTCTTGGCACGGGTTTTTCTCCTCCCAGGACACCAACTGTGTCACCTGCCATGCCACCATCCACGGCTCGAACCTGAGCAAGAGATTCCTGAAATAGGAGACCCCGATGAGAACAAAGACCATCCTGTTGTCATTCCTGGGAATCGTCCTGGCGCTCTCTTTCGCCTCCTCCCTCCAGGCCCAGGGCAAGTTCAACGGCGATTTCCTGTTCGGCTTCCGCTTCGTCGACACCAGCGGACCAGGTGCCCAATACAAATACAAAGAGGACCTCAACCTCCGGCGCGGCGCCCGCCTCTCCAATTTCAACCTGTCCTACCAGCCCGATAACGGTTTGAAAAAGTACTTTGACCGGTTGGACGTTCGTGTGCTCAACCTGGGCGGCGACCCCTACGAGTCGATCTCGGTCGGACTCCAGAAGTACGGCCGCTACCAGATGCAGTATGACCGCCGCAAATCCAGCTATTTCTACCAAGACCTGACCCGGACAGAGTTTGGGGCGCTTTATGACGTCTTTACCTTCGACTTCGACCGCGTCCAGGACAGCGGCACGGCCAAGGTCTGGCTGACCAAGGGGATCAACCTCTACTTCGATTTCAACCGCTACACCAAAAAAGGCGTTAGCACAACCTCACTCGACGTCCAGCGCGTCGAGTTCGAGTTCGACAAGCCCGTGCAGGAAGATTCCCGGGAAGCCGCCTTGGGGCTCGACCTCCGGTTTGGCCGCTACTCGCTGGTCCTCGAAGAGAAATTCCTGGACTACAGGAACGAAAACAGTTACTTCCTGCCCGGCTATGCCGATGGGGGCCCCGAGTCCGAATACCCCTCCTCGCTCAACTATTACTTCATGAATCAGCCCTATGACCTGACCGGCAACCGGCATTCTCTCCGCTTCACCGCGCGGCCGTTCAACCGGCTGCTTATCAGCGGCTCCGGTCAGATCTACAACCTCGACGAAGACCTGACCTATTCGGAATCCGCATCCGGGTTGAATTACCTCAATCGCAAGTTTCAGTATGCTGACAGCGGCACGGGCCGGTTCGACCGCAACATGCAACTCGCCCAGGTGGACCTCCACTACCTCTTGTTCAACCACTTCTCCCTCGTCGGCGCGGTGCGCTTCCACAACTTCGACCAGACCGGCGAGCTCACCATCAACGGCGAAACGACGTCCCAGGACATCGGCTATAAGACCTGGGGTGCCGATGCAGGAGGCCAGTACGAGTTCTCTCCCACTCTTATCCTGACCCTCGGTTACCGGTTCGAAAACCGCAACCTTGACAACCTGGAGACGGTTGACTACGAGCTCGACACCACCAAGAACGGCGGGTTCGGGAACATCCGCTGGGACCTCTCCCGAGCACTAAAGCTCACCCTCGACTATGAGCACAGCGGCTACCAGAACCCCTATACGCTGATCTCCCCGACTTCTTACGATCGCCTGCGGATGACCGCCAAATACCAGGCGGGCGCATTCAACCTCAGCGCCTCCTATCTCTGGAACGGCACCAAGAGCGACCTCGGCTACGACGATATCGTCCCCTTCAAGACGAACCGAAACCAATTCAGCCTGCGAGCGGGATATCACGCCGAGAAGTTCAAGGCCTTCGCCGGATACACCTACCTCCAGTCGAAGCGTGAAGGCGAACGCAGCGTCGAATACCCGCCCTCTTTCGCTGGACCCGGGGGGTCGTTCCTCTGGGAAATCCTGTACGAAGGGAAGGGCAGCATCTTCGACGCCAACCTCAGTTTCGACCTGAGCAAGGCCTTGAAGGTCGGCGGCTATGCCCTGGTTTATTCCAACAGCGGTTCCTATGAAGTCGGCCGGACAACATTCAAGCTCTACCTCGAATATAATATCGCCGGAGGCTATGTCGCCCAGGCCGGCTACCGCTACGTGAATTTCAAGGAAGAGCGGGGCGGCTTCAACGATTACAGGGCCAATATCTTCGAGCTTTCCTTCGGCTACCGCTGGAAATAGACCCGATTAAGGAGATAGCATGTTGAAACGACCATACATTCTCGCCATCCTGGTTGTCATCTTCGCCCTGTCCGTCCTCCTGGCGGGGGCAAACGGCGATAAACAAGTCAGAATTCAGTCCAAGGCCGACCAGGCCAAGCGGCTCTGGTCGACTTCGGCCCACGCCGATAAGGCCGCCGAAGCGTTTAAGCATTGGGACGCCGAGGGCTCCGTCCCGACGAGCTGCGCCAAGTGCCACAGCACCCCCGGTTATAAAGATTACATCGGCGCCGACGGTTCGGCCTTCAACGTCGTCGACAAAGCGGCCCCTCTGGGCACGACCGTCGAGTGCGAAGCCTGCCACGCCGACCCCGGGAGGGGGATCGTCCATAACCACACGTCCGTCGTCTTTCCATCGGGAGTGGAAATCAAGGACCTCGGTCCGGAAGCCCTCTGTATGGAGTGCCATCAGGGCCGCGCCTCCACCAAGTCGGTCGATACCTCAATTGCCTCCTCGGGTGCCGCCAGCGATGACGCTCCGAGCTCCAAGCTGCGCTTCATCAATGTCCACTACTTCGCCTCCGCGGCCACGCAGTTCGGGACGGTCGTCAAGGGCGGATACGAGTATGCGGGAAAGACCTACGATGCCCGGTTCGCCCACATCCCCGGCTACAACGCCTGCCAGGTCTGCCACAATCCCCACTCTCTCGAGGTCGAGCTCGAGGCCTGCAACACCTGTCATGCCGGTATCAAGGATCCGAAGGATATCCGCTACCTCGGCTCGCTCGAGGACTATGACGGCGACGGGAACATGACCGAGGGCATGTATTACGAGATCGAGACGCTCAAAGAGGTTTTGTATGAAGCTCTCCGCGTCTACGCCCGGGAGGTCATCGGAAAGCCGATCGCCTATGACGGAGTGACCTATCCCTATTTCTTCAACGATAAAAACGATAACGGTGTGGTCGACACAGACGAGGCCGACACCGCGAACGGATACGGCAGTTTCTCGCCGCGCCTTCTCCGGGCGGCCTACAACTTGCAGGTTTCGGTGAAGGACCCGAACTCGTTCGCTCACGGCGGCAAGTACGTCATCGAGCTCATCTACGATTCGATCGAGGACCTGAACTCCGCGGTCGAGGGCGAGATGAGCGCCGGCTCCATCCAAAGACCGAACCCGGCCGGGACCTTCCAAGCCGCGGAGCGGAATCAAGCCGTTTTAGGACGGAACTTCCCGCGTCGCAGCGGTCAATCCCTCCAAGAGAATCTGGCCGAACAGGGGGATGATCTAAGCTTCCGCCAGAGCGAAGACGCCGGTCATGGATCGCTCCGGAGGACCGACGAAGGACACTTCGACGGCTCCGCGATGGCCTTCCGCGATTGGGATGCCGACGGCGCCGTGCCGGCGACCTGCGCCAAATGCCACAGTGCCGAAGGACTCCCCTATCTCCTCCTGAACGGCGCGATCGACAAGGCCATGCCCATCTCCAACGGATTCCTCTGTTCGACCTGCCACACCGAGCCCCCGTTCACCCGGGCCGCCGGGCCCGTCAAGTTCCCGTCGGGCGCGGTCAAGGATCTGGGTGATGCTTCCAACCTCTGTCTGAACTGCCACCAGGGCCGCGCCTCCAAAAAAACCGTCGACAGTTCCATAGCCGGCGGACCCCCGCCTTACCGCTTTACCAATATCCACTATTTCGCCGCGGCCGCGTCCTATTTCGGCCACGAAGTCCAGGGCGGGTATGAGTTCAGCGGCAAGGCCTATGCCGGTCGCAATCCCTACAACAGCCACCTCGGGATCTTCACCAACTGCGTGGAGTGCCACTTCGGCACCAAAAGCTTCAACCGCGCTCAGGACGACTCGGACAACCTGTTCCATAACACCTCGCCGAGCAAGGAAGACTGCTCGGCTTGCCATGGCAACGATGTGGCCCAGCCCCACCCAGGCGACGCGAGCCGATTTGAATTCGAGGGCATCCGGCCGGCCCACATCCCCGACTACGACGCCGACGGTAACACCAGCGAATCGCTCCAGGCAGAGCTCGACGGGCTGGAAGCCGAATTGTATGCCCAACTCCAGGCTTACGGGAACAGCATCGGCAACTCGATTGCCTACGACGAAGCGGCCTATCCGTATTTCTTCAGCGACCTCAATGGCAACGGCGTCGTCGATCCCGAGGAAGCCGACTCCTCCAACAACTACAAATTCGACGCCACGGCGCTCCGGGCGGCCTACAACCTCCAGTTCAGCAAGAAAGAACCCTGCGCTTACATCCACAACGCAGTCTACTTTGCCCAGCTGATGGTGGATTCCATCGAGCATCTCGGCGGAAAAATCACAAAGTATACCTGGCGTTAGAAAAAATGGGGACGGTCCTATTTTAGGGACCGTCCCCGCCGAATCCCCAAGGCGGC
>DQHV01000407.1 GCA_003524335.1 Candidatus Aminicenantota bacterium
CCGGTGGTAGGTGACAGCGAAGCGATGGGCTTCATCGCGGATGTGCTGGAGAAGCTTCAAGGCGGGTGCTGTCCGGTCGAGACGCAGTCCATCTTTTTCGGCCGGCCTGAAGATGACCTCATCCCTCTTGGCTAACGAGACGACTGGAAGTCCGGCCAGCCCCAGCTTGCCCAGCTCTATCTCGGCGGCGTGGAGCTGCCCCTTGCCGCCGTCAATGAGGATGAGGTCGGGAAGTTTCCGTCCTTCCTTGAGGGCCCGGGCGTAGCGACGTCCGACAACCTCCTGGAGGCTGGCCACATCGTTAGGGCCGGCGACGGTCTTAATCTTGTATTTCCGGTACTCGTTCCGGCTAGGTTCTGCATTATCGAAGACGACGACAGAGCCCACAGATTCGTCCCCTCCGGTGTTTGAGATATCGAAACCCTCGATGCGGCCGGGCGGTCTATCCAGGCCGAGAATCCCGGCCAGCTCACTCAGGGCTGGGTGTTCCGGCCTCGTTTTCTTCAGCAGCCGCTCGGCATTCCGGACCGCCATCTCGACGAGCTTTTTGTCCCTCCCTCTATGCGGGACCGAAACCCGGACGGACGAGCCTTTCTTCCGCGAAATCCGTCCGGTCAGTTCTCGGCCCGAGGCGATCGGGTGGGAGAGAAGGACTCTATCGGGGAGGTCTTCGCTCCGGCCGTAGAAACTGTCCAGGATGCGGGCGAGCGCAGCCCCTTCCGGTTCGTCCTCGGGCTCGCGGACCACCAGCTCCTCGGCCTCCCGGACCTTTCCCCGACGCATAAAAAAAACATAGAGGGCGAGCCTGTCCTTGTCCCTGGCCAATCCGAAGATATCGGTGTCTTCGAGGCTCACGGAGATGAGCTGTGGCCTTTCCTTGAGCTGCTCGACGGTGCGGATGAGGTCACGCCAGTGTGCGGCCTGCTCGAAATCGAGACCAGTTGAAGCTTCAACCATCTTTTTCTTGAGGGCTCTCAGCAGCTGGTCGGTCCTCCCTTCCAGGAAGAGCAGCGCGTTGGTGACGTTTTCTCTGTATTCCGCCTCTCCTATGGACCCGACACACGGCGCCGAGCAGAGCTTGAGGTCGTGCTCGAGGCAGGCCCTCCGACGCTTTCCAGGAATGCTTTCCTCGCATCCCCGGATGCCGAAGTACTTGTTCAGCAGGTGGATGGTCTTGCGGGCTTGAGAAGCCGGGCTGAACGGGCCGAAGTATCGGACGCCGTCGTCCTCGACCTTCCGGGTCAATGTGATCCCGGGATATTTCTCCCCGACTGTCAGCTTGAGATAGGGAAAGCTCTTGTCGTCCTTGAGCCGGAGGTTGAACTTGGGCTGGTAACGCTGGACGAAATTGTTCTCCAGGAAGGCGGCTTCTTTTTCCGACCCGGTGAGGATGAAGTCGATGTCCACCGTCTCCGCCATGATGTTGGCGACTTTGAGGTCGGCCGGGGTTACGAAGTAGGTGCGGACGCGGTCCTTAAGGGAGCGGGCCTTGCCGATGTAGACGATCTCACCGCCGGCATTCTTGAAAAAATAGATCCCCGCCTTGTCGGGGAGCTCGGCCAGCCTCTGCTTGAGCTTTTCCTCCATGGTGTTAGAATCCCATCTCCAGTTCCCGCTTCTTGAGTTTGACGAGCTCATCCCGGAGCCGCGCCGCCTTCTCGAATTCGAGGTTCCGGGCTGACTCCTTCATCAGTTTCTCCAGCTCCTCCATTTTTTTCTTTCTTTTCTCGGGAGACAGGTAGACGGCCTTCTCTTCGGAGATGCGGGTGTAGTCCAGATAGTCCCTCTCATACACGCTGGTCATGACCTCATCGATCTGCTTACGGATCGACTGCGGCGTGATGTTGTTCTCGAGGTTATAGGTCTGCTGGATCTGTCGGCGCCTGTTCGTTTCGGCCAGGGCCTGAGCCATGGATCCCGTGATCGAGTCGGCATAGAGAATGGCTTTTCCGGCCACATTTCGCGCCGCCCGGCCGAACGTCTGAATAAGGGAGGTCGAGGAGCGGAGAAAACCCTCCTTGTCGGCGTCCAGGACGGCCACGAGCGACACCTCGGGAAGGTCCAGCCCTTCTCGCAGCAGGTTGATCCCGATCAAGGCGTCAAACTTGCCTTTTCTCAAGTCGCGCAGGATGTTGACCCGCTCCAGGGTTTGGATGTCCGAGTGGAGATAGCGGACCCGGAGACCGAGCTCGTGGTAGTGCCGGGTCAGGTCTTCGGCCATCCTCTTGGTCAGCGTTGTCACCAGGGTGCGCTCATTTCTTTCAGCTCGCCGCACGATCTCGGCCATCAGGTCATCCACTTGGCCCTTGACCGGACGGAGTTCGACCTCCGGGTCGGTCAGGCCGGTCGGCCGGATGATCTGTTCGATGACCTTGCGCCTGGACTCGCGGATTTCGTATTCGCCGGGCGTCGCCGAAACGTAGAGCACCTGGCCCGTCCGCGTCCCGAATTCCTTGAAGTTGAGGGGCCGGTTGTCGAGGGCTCAGGGCAGACGGAACCCGTGCTCGACGAGTGTCAGCTTACGGGACCGGTCGCCGTGATACATCCCGCCGACCTGGGGCACGGTCACGTGCGATTCGTCGATGATGGTCAGGAAATCCCGGGGAAAATAATCAAGGAGCGTATAGGGCGGCTCTCCCGGCCGGCGCTGGCTCAGATACAGCGAGTAGTTCTCGATCCCGGGGCAGTAGCCGAACTCGCGCAGCATCTCCAGGTCATAAAGGGTCCGCTCCTCGAGGCGTTCGGCCTCGACGGCCTTTCCCTGCTGGCGGAAGAAATCGATCCTTTCGGCCAGCTCCTTCTCGATGCCGCCGACTGAGGCGTTGAGGACATCCCGGGGCGTGGAGAAGAACGTCCGGGGGTGGATGATGATCTCGTCGAAGGTCTCGACCGTCCGGCCCAGCAGGGAGTCGATGGAGGATATGGCGGCCACTCCAGTATCCCCCAGCTCGATGCGGTAGGCCAGGTCCTCGTAAGAGGGGAATATGTCGATGATGTTCCCTCGAAGCCGGAACGTCCCTCTTTTGAAGTCGTCTTCCTGCCGCTCGTATTGCATCCCCACCAGGGACTCGGCGATCTTTTTCCGGGACACGGCCTGCCCAACGGCCAGGCGATAGCTCATCGAATAGTATGTCTCCGGCGCCCCGATCCCATAGATGCAGGAGACCGAGGCGACGATGATGACGTCGCGCCTCTGGAAAAGCGAGTTCGTAGCACAGAGGCGCATCCGGTCGATCTCGTCGTTGATGGTCGCTTCCTTGGCGATGTAGGTGTTGGAGGCAGGGATGTAGGCTTCCGGCTGGTAGTAATCGTAGTAGCTGACGAAATACCCGACCGCGTTGCGCGGGAAGAACCGCCGGAATTCCTGGTAGAGCTGGGCGGCCAGTGTTTTGTTGTGGGAGATGACCAGCACGGGTCTCTGGATGCAGGCGATGACATTGGCCATGGTGAATGTTTTCCCCGAGCCGGTAACGCCCATTAAAACCTGGTGGGGATTTCCCGCTGTCATACTCTCGGAGAGGGCGTCGATGGCCCTAACCTGGTCCCCCTTGGGCGTGAATTCCGAATGGAGCTCGAACTTTTTCATCGGCCTTATTATATCAATTTTTTGGGGGCCGGTCAGAAGGGGGAGTGCGAAAAGTGGGCCGTTGGAAAGATTACGGTTTAGTCAGGATCTTGATACTCCCCTTGAACTGGGCCCCGTCCTCGATTGAAATGACGGCGGCCGAGAGGTCGCCTCGGACGCGACCTGTCTTCTCGATGATCACCTTTCCCGAGGCCGTGATATTCCCGATGAATTCTCCTTTGATGCGGATGTTCTTAACCCGGACTTCGGCCTCGACCCGACCGCTTTGGTCGACCAATAGATCATTTTCGGGGAGCGTGATTTTGCCGTGAACCTGGCCCCTGACCACGAAATCTTCCCGGCCGCTGATTTCACCCTGGATAATGCTTGTCGGACTGAGATGCGATATTCCGTCCGGGTGCCCCAAGGACGGTTCCTTTTTATCTGGGAGTGTCATGGTTTCACCTTTAAAGAGTCGATTCGGCCCGATTATAGAATTGAGCCTTCGCATTGTCAATCCGGCGCGAATTCTCTAGAATAGAAACAGAGGAATTTGAGAATGCGGATAGCCAAATTGTGGACGTGCCGAATTTTATTCTCTCTGTTGTGCTTTTGTCACCTGGCCCGGCCGGCCCAGCAACCGGAGGGACTCAAAATTGTCCAGGCTGAGAGTCGGTTCACCATCGACGGAGACCTGGTTGATTGGGCGGCAGTAGCAGAAGTCCCCATCCAGTTTTCGGGCGAAGGCAAGGTGCTGCCACCGTCTGCCGACTTGACGGTCATAGCCCGGTTCAGCTTTGACTCCGAATATTTCTATTTGGCGCTCAAGGTCCTGGACGACCGGATCGAGTTCCCGGACATGGGCCGCCGGGAAGGCGACGGTTTTTACCTGACCTTCGTTAGCCCTGAAGCGGCCACTGCGAGCGAGCGCTCCTTGATCTTCGGTTTCTCCCGGTTCGGGAACGAGCCCATCGCCATCATCGACAGGCCGGGAGATGAGGGTTCCGCCCCGGCGAGAGACGTCCAGCTACAGATCAAGTTGAACGAAGCCGGTCAATCGGTTATTTATGAACTAGCCGTCCCCTGGAAATACATCCCCTATTTCCGCCCGTTTTTTCAACAGAAATTGGGGATCAACCTCACCTATGATGACCTGGACGCCGGACAGAAAGAGGTCGTCCAGCTCGTCCCCGACCCTGAGTACGCACCCGAGAGCGCCGCTCCGAAAAAATATCTGGGCGCTGAGTTCGTCTTGGGTCCCCCGAGGGTCCTGGAATTTCAATCCTCCCTGAATGCCAACCATTTCTACCCCGAGGATGAGCTGACACTGAATCTGGCCGTCCGTTCGCCGGCGCCTCAATCGGGCTGGCAGGTGAGGATGGTCCTGACGACTCCCCTGGGCAATGTCCAGTCCCAAAGTCCACTTTCGTTCAATCAGGGGATGAACATCCTCAGCTTCCCTGTTGAGGTGGAGAAGATAGCGACCGGCATCCATGACCTCAGCCTGGGCGTTATCGATGAGAAGGGAGGGCTCCGGTATACCGATGACAAGCGGTTCTTCCTGTTGGATAGGAAGGAATTCGAGGCTTATGACATTAAGCTGGCCGATATCAAAAAAGGAGAGCCCTTCGTCAATGACATCGTCTTCCGGGAAAGCCTGCCGACACTGGAGGTCCGGCTGAAGTGGATCCGGGATTTCATGGAAAAATCACCGCCATTCGCCGACCTGGAGTCCGTCCAGCAGTGGAACCTGGATATCAAAGACCTGTTCAGGCTGGTCGATGAGGGCAAGCCGGCGTTGTTCCCGAGCGGGAGGCTCGTGCGTCTTGGCTATCGGTCTGAGGCCGACGGAGCGTTGTGGTCTTACTCCGTCCTCGTCCCGGACTGGTACGATCAGAAAACTCCTTTGCCTCTCCTCGTTACCCTGGCCGGAGGCGTGGCCGATGAACGACGGGCGATGTTCGCTCTGGCCTCAAACTACTTCGGCCCAAAGGTCCGGAAAAGAGCCGGGGATTTTTTCATCCTTGCGCCCAAGGTCGAAGATCCAGCGGGATGGTACTCCGGAGGATCCGCCCAGCGGGTGATAGAGACGATCGAACACCTGGCCAAGATTTATAGTGTCAACACCAAGAGCATCGTCCTGGACGGCTTCTCCAGAGGGGGTTACGGCGCCCTGCGGCTGGCGCTGCAGAATCCCGGAACCTTTAGAGGTGTTATCGTCCGTTCGGGGATACTCATCCCTCCCCAACACTCTGGAGCGGAAAACATCATGGACATGCTTGACCGGGCGAAAAACCAGAATATCCTCATTGTCCATGGGGACCAGGACAAAGCCGCGCCGATAGAAGAGGTCCGACGGGCGGTGGCGCGCCTCCTGGAGCTCAAGGCCAACGTCCGGCTTATCGAGGTGAAGGGCGCCGGGTCAAAAAACTATGACAAATGGGACGACGTCTTTAGCTGGCTGAGGGATACCCTGGGCGGTACTTTAGTGGAACTAAAACCCCCCAAGAAGCAGCGGGAAAAAGAGCCGGAAAAGAAAAAATAGCTCCTTGCGGCGGGCGATTTCGAGCGGGCAGAACTCAGCGGCTCTCATAGTCGGCCAGGAAGTGTTCCGGTCTCGTGACGTTGGAGAGCGCTCGTTGGAGCTACAGAGCTTCTATTTTGTAAAACCCGTTGATCTGGCCGGACTTGTTGAGGTCCCGGCCGATGAGCTTAGTCGGAGCTCCGAAAGAGGAATAGCGCTTCTCGAAAAGGACAGTCAGGCCGTCCTGCCGCCAGGGAGGGATGCTCGCCGAATAGTCGTTCGCATAAAATATGAACGCTTTGCCATCCACCTTCATCCCGGCCAACTCGAACAGCTTCCTCACCGGAATGGCCGGAATCTCTCCGCGGTCCTTATAGGGAACTCTATTCTTTTCGCAAGCCCCTTTGATTTTTGCATACGGGATTTTCGTGCCGGTCTGATTCTCGACAAGGGTGAGGACTAGCTTGTCCAGTGTGTCCATGCTGACGTCGGAGCTTTCTCTGTTGATGATTCCACCATCGGGACCCACAAAGTAAGCGCCGGGTTCCAACTTCTCCTTCGCGGTGCCTATCATGCACACGTCCGCCAAGTCCTTCCAGGCATGCCCTCCTTCAGGGCCGGCCGCAATGAACCAACCATAGGGAGTCGCCCGGATCTTTTTAGCCCGCTCAAAACCGTCGGCGCTCCAATATTCCTTGGGAATGTTATTCTTGCTGGCCGAAAAATACGCCTTTTTCGGCTCTGCCGGGATGACCGCATACCAGTCCGTCGACCTGGCCACGATCCTGCCGCCGGTCGAGCTAAAGTTCATTCCCAGATGATCATAAAGGTCGGGAATAGCCAGGCCATATTTCTGCGCTTGTATCAGGGCACCGGTCTTGCAATAACCCTTGTCGTCGACGGGGAGCATCGGCAGCGAGTCGAGGCGGCCCTTATCCAAGGGTATGGATTCGATGCTCACTCGGTCCAAGGTCCTGTACCAGGAATCGGGTATCGGAATGGCCGTCTCGCCGATCGTCCTTTCCAGCTGGATGATTCTGGACAGAGGACGCCTTCTGGCGAGCTCCGAGACTATTCCGATCGAGCCGGCCGTCAACGCCGTACCGCCGATGATCCACTTCAGAGCAACTCTCCGGTCGATTGTCTTTTCCTGAGTTTTCACGTCGTTCACCCCGGCGTATAATACATCAGCGCGAAAAAATCCGCCATCTCCATCATCAAATTCAAAATTGATATCGTGTCCACGGATTTTTCCAGCCTCTTTCGGTGAGAGAAGATTTAGCATTGGGGCACAAACGTAAAACCACTGTATGCGGAACCCCTTTAGCTGGACTTGCCTCCGCTCCGCTTTTGGGCTTCGACGCGTTCCAAAGCCTCTGCCGCTGCTTCTCTTACGGACTCATCCTTGTCATGGAGGGCAGCGATAAGTGGCTGCACTACTCTAGGATCGCCCAATTTGCCCAGGGATTCTCTGCTGCTCCACGGCGCATGCTCCCGTCATCATCCTGGAGAGCTTGAATAAGTGGCTCTACAGCTCGCTGGTCATTGGTATAGCCAAGGTTCATAACCATTGTCCGACGAATCTCCGGGTTCGCGTGTTTAAGCCCTTGGGCAAATGCCGTGACGAGTTCACCCAATTTCTCAAGGGCATTCCAGGCGGTCTCCCGCGCTTCGGCCGATTTGTCCAGGTCGAGAGCGATTGCGGTAAGCCTCCCTATGTCGCTCTGAAGGAAGTCAAGGACGGATAGGGGGCTGATGTCTTTCTCTTTCAGGTAATACGGTCTATTTTTCTTTTTTGCCATCACGGATGAGTCAAAGGGTGCCCCCGGTGTAAACCGTGTCTGTCAGTTTTAGAACGTTGAGTTTGACTCAGAAAATCGGACTGTTTATAATAGCCGCCATGCGCCGCGCGAAATTCATCATGGCCGCTTGGCCTATCCTCTTTAATGTCCTCACGGCGCCGTTTTTGCTNNCCGTATTTGCATACCCACGTCAGAGTTGAAGACAATCGCGCTCTTCAGTCGAGCGAAAGCCGAGTCGCCGTAGTCCATGCCCATTTTCAGGAGGAGCAGGGTGCTTCTGCCGGGAAGGACGGTCGCCCCGCCGATCTTGACCATTCGTCGAATGAGTCGAAACCTTTCATTTTATTGGCTCTGTTGACGCCGCGATCACTGACCGTCTTTCTCGAGATGCGGACCTGTGCCGCCGCCCCGCCGGTTTTTCTTCGCCCTTTGATCGTTCCGCTCGAGCGTGTGAACTCTGTGGCCGCAACATCGATTCATGATCCGCCGGGCCTTCGTCGATTACGCCTCCGCGCTCCTCCCGCTGTATATCTCTTCTGATCCCTCCGTCGCCTTTTCTTTCATCCCTTCGAAATGATGCGAGGTGTTCAATGATTCTTCAAGCGCCACGGCCTCTTCTTGCCGCCTTAGGCTTCTTGCTTTTCCTCCCGTTGATCGCCGCCTCCCAAGAGATGACCGAAGCTGAAGCCTTGGGCCGCTTTGAGCGAGAAAACGCGAACCTCAAAGCCCTCTCGGCTCAAATCAGAGAAGCTCAAGCCGATGTCCGGTCATGGAGCCGGCCGGCCAATCCTATCGTTACCTATTCCCAGGAAGACGCGGCCGGGACCCGGGATGAATTTTTCCTGATACAGCAAAGCCTGCCCCTCAACGGACGGTTGGGCCTTTTGCGAAAGGCCGGCCGGGCGACGGTTAATTCCGTCGAGGCCGAGACTGCCTACACCAAGGTCCAGTTGAGGAGCGATTTTCGAGTCGCTTTCTTTGGACTCCTGGCCGCCCAGGAGCGGATAACTCTGCTGGAATTTGGAGTGCAGCCTCTACGTGAAATCGCGCGCGTTTTGGGGGAGAGGGAGAGGGAGGGGGAGGGCTCGACATTTGACAAGCTGCGAGCCGAACGGGAACTGGCGGAGATGGAGGCGGCCCTCGACAGGGCGCGGATCCTCCTAGTCGAAGCGCAAGCCCGGCTGGGTTCGTTTCTTGCCTTCGGATCGAACCCCACATCTCTTAAGGCGACGGGAATTTTTGCCAATCCGGCGCCGCTTCCGTCCCTGGAAGACTTGACCGCCAGAGCCTTGAGTGTTCGCGGCGACTACCTGGCCGAACAGCGCCGCATCGAGAGGTTCCGCTATGAGCGGCAGGCTGCCAAACGGATCCTTATCCCGGATCCGATCATTTCTGCCGGATTCAAGCGGACTACAATCCCGGGGCTTGACGACCGGGGATATGCGGTGTCGGTCGCGGTTCCCCTTCCGTTATTCGATGGCGGAAAGGCGCGGGAAGCTCGCGCCAAGGCGGCCCTAGAACAAAGCGAGGCTGCGGCCGCCGTCCTCCGCCGTGCGGCCGAGACGGACGTCCAGTCGGCGTACGAAGCGCTCAAATTGTACCGCCGGATCGCCCAGGAATATGTCCGCAGGCTTGGTGACCATGGGGAGAAGCTCTCCCGCATCAGCCGCCTGTCCTACGAGGAAGGCGAACAGGGGATTCTCGAGCTCCTCGACTCCCATCGGGTGGCCTTGAATTCGCGCCTCCAGGCGCTGGAACTCGACTTGTCGGCCAAATTGGCCGAAATCGAATTGAACCGAGCCGTCGGAGAGGAGGTCTTTTAATGAAAAAAGCAGCTCTTGTGGCTATGGCTTGCCTGGTGCTCGGGACCTGCCGAGGAGGCGCCGTCAGATCCGGTATTACTGGGGACCCCGCGGCGAAATCCGTCACGCGGTGGACGGAGAAGACAGAATTATTCCTCGAGTATCCTCCACTCGTCGCCGGAGAAGTCTCGCGATTCTCGGTTCACCTGACCGAACTGGACGGCTTCAAGCCCCTGACGGAGGGTCGCGTGGTCGTAGAGCTTCGGTCGTCCGACGGAAAGATAGAATCTTTCGCCGCCGAGGCCCCGTCCCGGCCAGGGATCTTCGGCCTCGATGTCAAACCGGCGAAACCGTGCGTCGGAACCTTGGTCATCTCCTTCGAATCGTCGACCCTCCGGGATATCCACGAGGTCGGAGCTGTGGAGGTTTATTCAAATCCCGAAGAAGCGGCGCGATCGGCGGAAGGAGAAGCGATCGAGGCGATCAGCTTCCTCAAAGAACAGCAATGGACGCTCGACTTCGCCACCGCCGTCGTTGGCGAACACTCTCTCCGGGAGAGTCTGAGAGTCCCCGCCGAAATCCGTCCCCGAACCGGAGGCGAAGCGGAAGTGATCGCCCCAGTAGCCGGGAGGATTGCGACCGGAGGCGTCATCCCGGGCGCCGGGACTGCGGTACAACTGGGGCAGATCCTGTCCCGGGTCATACCTAAGTCCGCGATCCCTGCCGACCGGGCAACGCTCGAGTTGGGCGTCACGGAAGCGATTTCATCTCTCGCTCTGGCCGAGAAGGACCGCCAACGGGTTGAACGACTGGTGAATGCGGGAGCCATCCCGGGAAGACGGCTGCACGAAACGACGGCCGCCGAAGCGAACGCCCGGGCCCGTCTCGAGGCCTCTCGCGCCCTTCTGGCCCAACACGAGCTGACGCGAAGCGCCGAAGGCGAATCGACCGGGCAGGTCGAGTTTATCCTAAGAGCGCCGATCACGGGTGTCATCGCGGATTCCTGGGCCGTCGCTGGCTCCGGTGTGGAGGAGGGCCAAAGACTGTTCCGTATCATAGCCCTGGATCCCGTTCATGTCATTGCGTTCGTCCCCGAGGCAGACAATGACCGGCTCCGCCGCTTGACAGAAGGGGAACTGGAGCTCCCCGGGGAGAATCGGCCCCTCCCTCTCAGCCGAGTCGTATCGGTCGGCCGGATTGTGGACCCCGAATCACGTACCGTTTCGGTCATCTTCGAGATGGCCAATCCTGGGGCTCGCCTTGCTGTCGGACAATCGGTCTTCATCCGTCTGTTCACGGGCGGTCAGTCGCTCGGGTTGGCGGTCCCGGAGAGCGCGATCGTCGACGACGCCGGGCGTCCCGTGGTTTTCGTCCAGACGGCCGGGGAATCCTTCCTGCGCCGGCCGGTTCGGCTCGGGATCCGGGATTCGGGGTATGTGGGGATCCTGGAAGGCATCGCGCGGGGCGAGCGCGTCGTGACCGCCGGCGCCTATCAGATCCGCCTGGCGGCCCTCTCGCCGCAGGTCCCCGCTCATGGCCATGTCCACTAGGAGGCGGTGATGATCGATCGCCTGATCCAATGGTCTCTTCGGAATCGCGGCCTCGTCCTGGCCCTGACGATCGGCTTCCTGGCCTGGGGCGGCATCATGATATCGAAGATGCCGATCGACGTCCTGCCCGATCTTACGGCGCCGACGGTGACCATCCTGGTCGAAGGGCACGGCATGGCCCCGATGGAAATGGAGTCCCTCGTCAGCTTCCCGATCGAGGCGGCCCTGAACGGCGCCGCGGGCGTCCGCCGGGTCAGGTCGGCGACGGCCGTCGGGGTCGCCATCATCTGGGTCGAGTTCGAATGGGGGGAGGACATCTTCCGGGCCCGTCAGACGGTGACCGAGAAGCTCAATACCGTCTCAGGAACGCTCCCGCCCGAAGTCGAGCGCCCGGCCCTGGCCCCGGTCTCCTCGATCATGGGGGAGATCATGTTCATCGCCCTCGGTTCGGACCGGCACTCGCCGCTGGACCTAAGGACGACGGCCGACACGACGATCCGGCGGCGCCTGCTGGCCATCCCGGGAGTGTCTCAAGTCACCCCGATCGGAGGCGGTGAAAAACAGTACGAGGTCGTCGTCTCCGCCGCGAAGCTCCTGGCCCACGGCGTGACGCTGAAGGACGTGGAGGACGCCCTGCAGAGGGCCAACAGCAACACTTCGGCCGGTTTCGTGGTCAAGGGAGGCCAGGAATATCTCATCCAGGGCATAGGCCGGATCAGTGAGCTCAGGGGGATCGGAGAGACCGTCGTGGCCCTGAAGAACGGGCGGTCCGTCCTTGTCGGTCAGATCGGGCACGTCCAGATCGGCTCGGCCCTCAAGCGGGGCGAAGGCTCCCATAACGGCGAGCCGGCCGTGATCCTGGGCATCCAAAAACAGCCGGGCGCCAACACCCTTCAGCTGACCCGGCTGCTCGATGCCGCGCTCGATGAGATCCAGGCCTCCCTCCCCGAAGGGATGACCATCGAGAAGCACATCTTCCGGCAGGCCGATTTCATCGAAACGGCCTACGAAAACCTCATGGGCGCGCTTCGCGATGGAGGACTGCTCGTCATCCTCGTCGTCCTGCTCTTCTTGGCCAACCTGCGGGCCTCCTCGATCACCCTTCTGGCCATCCCCCTGTCGCTCATGACCGCCGTGATCGTGATGAGACTCGCCGGCGCCACGATCAACAGCATGACCCTCGGAGGCCTGGCCATCGCCGTGGGCGCGATCGTCGACGATGCCATCATCGACGTCGAGAACGTCTTCCGCCGGCTTCGCGAGAACGCTCTCCTGCCCCAGGAATCCCGAACGCGCGGCCGGGACGTTGTCTTCAACGCCAGCCGCGAGATCCGAAGCTCGATCGTCTTCGCGACGCTGATCATCATCCTGGTCTTCCTTCCGATGTTCTTCCTGAGCGGGGTGGAGGGGCGCCTGCTCCGCCCGCTCGGTCTGGCCTATGTCGTGGCTTTGTTCGCATCGCTGATCGTCGCCTTGACGGTCACGCCGGCCCTCTGCTCCTATCTCCTGCCGCAATCGCGGGCGGTTCTCAAAGGCCGGGAAGCCCGCTTGGTGAGCTCGCTGAAGCGGCGGTACGGGCGGATGTTGCCCGAATTGTTGAAACGCAGCACGGTCATCCTGGCGGCCTCGGCGGTCCTCCTGGCCGCCGCGATCGTGGCGATCGGACGATCGGGGCGCGCCTTCCTCCCCGAATTCAACGAGGGCACGCTGACGATCAGCGCGGTCACACTGCCTGGGACGAGCCTCCAGGAATCCGACCGGATGGGGAAGACCGTCGAGAGGATCCTCCTGAGCATGCCGGAAGTCCGGGCCACCGCCCGGCGGACCGGCCGGGCCGAGCTCGACGAACACGTCCAGGGCGTCGAGTCGGCCGAGATCGACGTCGGCCTTGAGATGGGGAAGAGGTCGAAGGCGGAGATGCTGGCTGACATGCGGAGCCGTCTGAGCTTGGTCCCCGGGATGAACATCACGCTGGGCCAGCCCATCTCTCATCGGATCGATCATATGCTTTCCGGGACCCGGGCGAACATCGCCGTCAAGATCTTCGGGGACGATCTTCTGACGTTGCGGGATCTGGCCAAGGAGGTGCAGGCCTCCATGCGGGATGTCGAGGGTGTCGTGGACCTGTCCATTGAGCAGCAGATGGACATCCCCACGGTGCGGGTGGCCTTCGACCGCTCCAAGCTGGCCCGGTACGGGCTTCCAGCCGGAGATGCGGCCCGCAGCCTGCAGGCGGCCTTCGTCGGGGAGACCGTCGGACACATCTTCGAGGGGCAGGTCGCGTTTCCCCTCGTCCTGCGCTATGCCTTTGACGGCCAGGCCGATCTCGAGACCGTCAGACAGACCTTGATCGATACGCCCTCCGGAGCGCGCATCCCGTTCAGCGCGATCGCCGACATCCGGGAAGACCGGAGCCCGAACTTCATCAGCCGGGAGAACGTCCAGCGGAAGATCATGGTCATGTGCAACGTGGCCGGCCGGGACCTCAAGTCGGTGGTCAACGACGTGCGAAGCCGGGTCCAGGCCTCGGTCGGCCTGCCTCGCAATTACCACATCGAGTACGGCGGACAGTTCGAGAGCGAGGCCGCGGCGTCCCGTTTGCTGCTGGCCTTGGGATTGGCCGTGATCCTGGGGATCCTGGTCATCCTGACGGTGGTCTTTCGCTCGTTCTCCGACGCCCTCGTCATCATGTTCAACCTGCCGCTGGCCCTGATCGGCGGGGTCGCCGGCGTCTACCTGTCCGGGGGGATCCTCTCGATCGCTTCGATCATCGGCTTCATCACCCTCTTCGGGATCGCCATCCGCAATGGGATCATGATCATCTCCCACATCAAGCACTTGATGAAGGAAGAGGGCGTTTCCGATTTCCGCCAGGCCGTCCTGCGTGGCGCGGTCGAGCGGCTTTCGCCCATCCTCATGACGGCGCTGGCCGCGGGTTTGGCCTTGATCCCCTTGGCCCTCGGCTCCGATAAGCCCGGGAGCGAGATCGAAGCCCCGATGGCGGTCGTGATCCTTTTCGGATTGCTGTCTTCGACCTTGCTGAACATGATCGTCGTCCCGGTCGTCTACCTGCGCTTCGGCAACAGGAGGAGGAAGCACGGCTCCGCCGAACGAGAACAGGCGCCGTGAAGTGGTTATCGAACCACTTGACACTCTACTGTGCGTAGAATATCATAGAGACATGAATTTATTAATCCTATCGATAAGTGGGAAAAGGGCCCATTTGTCCGAGGAGCTTAGGCAGCCTCTGAGAGAAATCCTTTGGACAAAGGGACCGATGAATGAAGGAGAAGATCAAATGGTTCCCAAAAGAGCATTGACTCTGGCAGCCGGCGCGGCCTTCCTGGCGCTGCTGGTCGTAGGCTTGACAAGTTGCTCAGACTCCACGACGCCTCAGAATCCGGGGACGACAAAGACGTTCACATCAACCGTCGCCAATTCCCATACCCACACCGTGACGATCGAAAAGTCCGACGTCCAAACCATGCCCATGGCCGGGATAACAGTGACGACCTCGTCGAACTCCGCTCACACGCACTCGTTCGCAATGACCCAGGCTCAGCTCATGGCGTGCAATGGCGGCGGAATGGTCATGGTGATGACGGGCAGCTCCGACGTCGGCGGCGCCCACACACACGACTTCTCCATAGCCAAGTGGTTTTAGGGGAAGGATCGTCGGTCCGGATCTGAGGACGCGCCCAAGCGTCGGCAGGGTGCATTCTCAAAAAAATACTCAATACCCCTTGACACTCTACAATGAGTAGAATATTATGGACGCATGAAGTTATTAATCCTATCGAAGAATGGGAGATTGGCCCCTTTGTCCGAGGAACTCGAGCGGCCTCTCATGGAAATCCTTTGGACAAAAGGATCGATGAGGGGACGAGACCTTTATACAGAGATCCGCCGGGAGCGGAACATCGCCTACACGACGGCCCTGACAGTCCTGGGTCGATTATCCACAAAAGGCTTCATCAAGAAGGATCGGGAGTCCGGTACGATCCTGTTTACTCCTGCGGTCTCCCGGCAGGCTTATGAGAGCATGGTCACGGAGGGTTTCGTTCAAAAGGCTTTTGAAATATCGCCGGACTTGGCCATCTCGGCTTTCGCCGACATGTTCTACAAAATGCCGAAGGGAAGCCTCGATAATCTCGAAAAACTGCTCGAAAAGAAGAAGAGCGGAAAAAATCGTGGCTAAGGCGAGGATGAATCCCGCCCTGCTTTTGGGCGGGTTTTCTGTGCTCTCCCTCCTGATCCTTTTTCAGCTCTACAGGCATCCGGAAACGGCCCTCCTCTTGTTCTCCCTGCCGAGTCCGGAAGCTCTTGCCTGCAACCTCCGCTGCCTGGGTATCACGCCTTTCCTGCAGGTTCTAGGAGAAACGGGCAAAGCGCTCCTCCTCGTCTTCATGTCATTATCATTCCTTTACGCCCTTTTCCGAACTGTCTCGAGGATCCTGCGGACGGCCGCTTTCGTCGATCGTGCCGAGCGAAATGCGGTTCGGATCAGGGATATCCCCCGATTTCCTTTCCTGGATAACGTCACGGTCTTCGAGGACCGCTTGCCGCTGGCCTTTACGGGCGGCTTCCTGAAGCCGCGGGTCTTTCTGTCCACCAGGCTCGCGGAGATCCTGGACGATAAGGAACTCCGTGCGGTCGTCCTCCACGAGTCCCATCACCAAAGATCGAAGGACCCCTTGAAGGGCTTGGCTGTCTCTTTCATATCGGATTTTCTGTTCTTCCTTCCGATCAGCAGTTTCCTCAAGAGGATCTTCCATCTCACGTCGGAGTTGACGGCGGACGCCTATTCCGTCAGCTCCCAAGTCGACCCGATGGACCTCGTCAGCTCGCTCTTGAAGGTTCAAAAGCTCAATGGCCCGGCGGCTTCCTGGTTTTTCGACCCGACGAGGGAAAGGGCCAACCATCTTCTGGGCCAGCCGGCGAGGATCTCGCTCCCTCTAAAAAGATCCTTCCTCACGTTGGTTTTATTGGCCATCACGGCCCTCGTCGCGCTCGTGCCGGTTAAAAAGAGCGTCTCTTCACTGTTCATCGATCACGACAAGACCTGCGCCTTGCGCTCCGGCCAGAGATAGGGGTTGCCTGTAGGAGGTGAATATGAAAAGGACGGTCTCCTTATGCATTTTATTGTTGCTCCCGGCGCTTCTGCCAGCCCAGGAAGACGCGGCGCGCCTCGGCGACCTCCTCAAACAAGCGCTGGAAAGGAACCCGAAGATCAAATCAGTCGGATTCGAGGCCGACGCCATGTCCTTCCGGATCCCCCAGGAAAAAAGCTTGCCCGATCCGATGATCAGCTTCAGCCTGAAGAACATGGGCTTTCCCAAGTTCACCCTCGGCCAGGAAGTGATGAGCGGGGTCGGGCTATCCTTCTCCCAGGCCATCCCGTTTCCCGGCAAGCTCCGGATCAAAGGCGAGATCGCCGCAAAAGCCTTCGAGAGGACGAAAGAGGTCCGAAACTCCGTCGTTCTGGGCGTCCTCAAGGACGTTAAAACTGCCTATTTCGAGCTTTATGCCCTGCACAAGTCCATCGCCATCCTCCAGGAACAGAAAGCCCTCCTGCAAAGGGCGCTCGAACTGACCGAGACGAAGTACTCCGTCGGGAGCGGCGTCCAGTCGGACGTCCTGAAGGCAAAGGTCGAGATCTCGAGGATGGACGAGATGATCACGCCGATGGCCGAGATGATCATATCCCTCCAAGCACGGATCAACTTGCTCCTGGACTTCCCCGGGGATAAACCCCTGGGAACGCCCCAGGACCAGGGAGTCGAAAGCCTCCCAATTTCGCTTGAGGAGCTCAAGAGGGCCGCGGAAGAAAATTCCCCCGCGATCAAGGAAGCCGCTTTGATGATCGAGGAAGGGGGAAAGATGGTCGCGTTCGCCAGGAAAGAGCTTTCTCCCAACTTCGTCGTCGGGGCAGGCTGGGAATTCAAAGGCAGGCTGCCCAGCATGTACGAGGTCATGGTCGGGTTCGAGATCCCGCTCTATGGCAAGACGAAGCAGTCCAAGATGCTCGAGGAATCACTCGTCCGCCTCGAGAGCTCGAAGAGCGGCCTCCTTTCCATGAAGAACGACGTGATCTTCATGGTGACAGAGGATTATCTCAAGGCCCGGTCGGCCGAGAGCCTGATCAAGCTGTACAAAGACAAGATCATCCCGCTGGCCTCCCTGACCGTGGAATCTTCGTTGGTCAGCTATCAGGTCAACAAGACCGATTTTCTGGCCCTGCTGACAGATATCAATACCCATTTTTCATTTCAATTGGCCTATTACAGGGAGCTGGCCGAACTCTGGAGCTCGATCGCCCGGCTGGAAGAGTATTCGGCGAAAGAGATCGTGAATTGGGGAGGGAACGATGAAGACAATCTTTAAGATAGCGGCCATAGGTCTGACGGCACTCGCGGTCATACTCTTCGCGTCCTGCAAGGGGAAAAGCGGAACGTCCGCGACGGCCGGGGCCGCGGGACAGGAGCAGGGCCAGGTGGCCAAAGCGAGACCTGCATCCGAGAAGACGATCTATCACTGCCCCATGCATCCAACCTACACTTCGGACAAGCCTGGGGATTGTCCCATTTGCGGGATGAAGCTTGTTCCCATGGAGAAGGAGGAAAAGCAAGCCGCCACGCCTCCCCCGGCTCCCAAGAAAAAGACCATGTACCGTTCGACCATGAGCCCTGGAGAGATCTCCGATAAACCGGGCAAGGACTCGATGGGCATGGAGATGGTCCCCTTCGAGGTTGAAGAGAGCGGGTCCATCACTGAGGTCGGCGGGAGGATCCAGGTCAAGATCAGTGCGGAGCGGCAGCAGCTCATCGGCATCAAGACGGCGCTCGTGAAGTCGCAGTCCATCCACAAGCTCATTCAGGCGGTCGGCCGGGTGGATTATGCCGAGCCGAACATCTCGATCGTCAACCTCAAGTTCGACGGCTGGGTGGAAAAACTCTTCGTGAATTCCACCGGACGGGCCGTTCGGAAGGGCGAGCCCCTTTTCGACATCTACAGCCCCGAACTCGTCTCGGCTCAGCAGGAATATCTCATCGCGCTCAAAGCCGGTGCGACGCTCGGCGATGCCGCGTCTCTCCTCAACTCCGCTCGGGAGAAGCTGAGGCTCTGGGATATCACGGACAGCCAGGTCGAGGAACTCGGGCGAACCCGGCAATTCAAGAAGACCGTAACGGTCTATTCTCCCTCTCCCGGGATCGTGGTCGAGAAGAACGTCCTCCAGGGGCAGAAGATCATGGCCGGAGAGAATCTGTTCAAGATCGCCGACCTCTCCCGGGTCTGGATCCTCGGCGAGATCTACGAGTATGAGCTGCCATTCATCAAGACGGGCCAAGAGGCGAAGATCTCCCTCTCCTATTATCCCGGGGAATCTTTTGCCGGGAAGATCATTTACATTTATCCTTATCTTAAGCCCGAGACCCGAACGAACCAGGTCCGGATCGAGGTCGCCAATCCCGGCCTCAAGCTGAAGCCCGAAATGTTCGCCAGCCTCGAGATCCATGTCGACTACGGGACGAAGCTGACCGTCCCCGCCGGCGCCGTCCTGGACGCCGGCGTATCCAAGATCGTCTTCGTGGCCAAGGGCGACGGGTACTTCGAGCCGCGCGAGGTCAAGCTCGGCGTCAAGGGCGAGAATCTGTTCGAGGTCCTCGACGGGCTCGGCGACGGCGAGAACGTCGTCACGTCGGCCAACTTCCTCATCGACTCCGAGTCGAGCCTCAAGGCCGCTCTCAGCCGGATGACCAAGGGATCAACGGAAGAACACGAACATGATTGAAAAGATCATCGAGTTCTCGGCGAAGAACAAGTACATCGTTCTCATCTTCGTCGCCGCGGCCATCGTCGGGGCGGTCTACGCCGTCCGGAATATCCCGCTCGACGCCATCCCGGACCTCTCGGACACCCAGGTCATCATCTA
>DQHV01000398.1 GCA_003524335.1 Candidatus Aminicenantota bacterium
TTCATTTCAAATTGCAGCCAAAAATTGAAAAAATACTCGCCAACCATGGTCCTGACGCTCCGCTGCCGGACAGCCTATTCTCTGTTCTGAAGACCTATCGAGCTCGGCGCAAGCGGCTGGCGACTTTTTGTCTGTTCATTGTCATGACCATTATTATTCTAGGCTTGCAGGTCTATGGCGCTTTTAGCCCAGTTCTGACAATAGCCCTGATCGGGTTGGCCGGCCTATTTGCCTGGCGGGTTAGCAAAACTCTCATTCGGTTCGGTTGGATATAAAAGAGGTAACCGCGTCGGTCAAACAGAAGGGCGATACTAGATTCTTGAGCGCCGGACTCAACTACTATATCAAAGGTCACAACGCCAAGGTAANNTCATCACCGTGCAGTTCGCAGTTGGAATATGATATCAAGCCTTGTCCCATCGGTGGCCTATCGGCCGCCGGCACCGGAGACAAGATGGCTTGAAAACCTCATTTTATAGGGGTATCTTGTCAGCAGGGTCGACAGCCTCGGGCAAATACAGCGCTGGATGGAAGACCGCCCGGATTGGAGCAACTGAGGTTGCCTCATGGAAAAGCGAACATACAGAATCGGCGGGATGGATTGCGCGGAGGAAGTCAACGCGCTCAAGGGGGCGGTTGGCAAACTGCCGGGGATCGGCGACCTCGATTTCAACCTCATTGACGGAACGATGACCGTGGAGTTTAACACCGGTCAGCTGAATGAAGTGTTGATCCTCGACGCCGCGCGGCGGGCTGGGCTGGAAGCCGAGGCCGTTGACGAGACCTGCCCTTCCGGAGTGTGCGCTATCGAGGAGGGTTGGTGGACGAAACGAAGCCGGGCGGTCATGTGTTGGTGTTCGGGCGCTTTGGTGCTCGCGGGCTTCGTGACTCACGCGCTTCTGCACGGCGACCTGTTGCATGCGCTGACCGCTGGTGAAGGCATGGCCCATCACCAGTTCCCTCTGCCGGTCATCCTCCTCTACGCCGCGGCGGTTGTGACCGGGGGCTGGTTCTTTGCTCCGAAGGCTTGGATGGCCCTGCGGCGGTTGCGGGCGGACATGAATCTGCTGATGACCATCGCCGTGATCGGCGCGATGATCATCGGCCAGTGGTTTGAGGCCGGAACGGTCACGTTCCTTTTCGCGCTTTCCTTGCTGTTGGAATCGTGGAGTGTGGGCCGCGCTCGCCGGGCGATCCGTGCCTTGGTGAACATGACGCCTCCGACGGCGCGGTACATCTCTCCCCCCGACGGGGACATCACGGAAAAACCAGTTGCCGAGGTCCCGCTCGGCGCGATCGTTCTGGTGCGTCCCGGCGAACGAATACCGCTGGACGGCATCGTCACCAAAGGCCGGACCTCCGTTAACCAGGCCCCCATCACCGGCGAATCCATGCCGGTCACCAAAGAGGAAGGGGCCGAGGTTTTCGCGGGCACGATCAACGAAGACGGCGCTATCGAGTTTAAATCCACCAAACCCGCCGCCGACACCACGCTGGCGCGGATCATTCGCATGGTCGAGGAGGCTCAGTCCCGGCGCGCGCCGGTCGAACAGTGGGTTGAGAAGTTCGCTCGCACCTATACCCCCGCGATGATCGCGGTGGCGGTCTTGGTCGCGACAGTGCCGCCGCTTTTCGGCGGACAGTGGGGCCGTTGGTTCTATGAGGCGCTGGTCATCCTGGTCATTGCCTGTCCCTGCGCGCTGGTGATTTCGACGCCGGTCAGCATTGTCGCGGCGCTCACGGCGGCGGCCAGGGCGGGCGTGTTGATCAAGGGGGGCGCGTTTCTTGAGGCGGCTGGGCGCGTGAACGTCTTCGCGTTGGACAAGACCGGTACGTTGACGAAGGGCCTTCCGGAGGTGCAGGAGATCGTTCCGTTGAACGGCCACTCCCGCGACGAACTTCTCGCCCGCGCTTCGGCTCTTGAAGCGCACAGCGAGCACCCGCTGGCGGCGGCTGTTCTGAGAAAGGCGCGACTGGAGAATGTCCAGCCGCTTAATGCCGAAAACTTCCGAGCGCTGAAGGGCCGAGGAGCGGAGGCGACGATAGAGGGCCGACCGTTCTGGGTGGGAAGTCACCGGCTCTTGCACGAAAAAGGCGTCGAAGAATCCGAGACTCATGCGCGGGCGCAGCGCATGGAAGACGCGGGGCATTCCGTATTGGTGGTGGGCAGCGACCGGCACGTCTGTGGTCTGATCAGTGTAGCGGATTCCATTCGGCCGGAGGCGTCGGACCTGGTCCGCCAGTTGAGGGCGGCAGGTGTACAACATATGGCCATGCTTACCGGGGACAACCAAGGCACGGCAGATGCGGTTGGCCTCGCAGTTGGAGTCGATGAAGTGCGGGCGGAACTGCTGCCGGAAGATAAGATGCTGGCGATTCAGGAAATCGAACGGAACCACGGTGCGGTGGCCATGGTGGGCGACGGCGTCAATGACGCGCCCGCGCTAGCCACGGCCACAATCGGGATTGCGATGGGAGCTGCGGGAACCGACGCGGCGATCGAAACGGCGGATATTGCCCTCATGTCCGATGATCTGGCGCGTTTGCCCTGGTTAGTTCGACACGCGCGGCGTTCCCTGCGCATTGTCCGGCAGAACATTATCTTTGCGTTGGGCGTGAAGGCCGCGTTCATGGCGCTGGCCTTAGCGCAAGTGGCAACGCTGTGGATGGCGATTGCGGCCGACATGGGGGCATCGTTACTGGTGATCTTCAACGCATTACGCTTACTGAGGGAATAGAAAAAGTTTCGGAGCGGCCAAAGTACTTCCTTCACACGGTAGGAACCGCAGGTTCAAATCCTGTATCGCCCCTATCCGATTCTCCATTAACCTAAACGCCATTCTTCCCCAGCATAACCTCGGATCAGCTCATATTCGTTGAAGGTTAAACCTTCATCGTAGGCGACTTGATATTATTACGACAGCCGAGTATGATAACTGTAATATATCCAGGAGAGACCCGTGGAAACAAAGAGTATCAAAGCGCTGCAGCGCGAAATCCTTCTCGGATTCTGGAAGACGCATATCCTCTACCACGCGGCCAAGAGGCCTTTGATCGGCCAGTGGATGCTTCGGGAATTGCGCCGCCACGGCTTTGAAGTCAGCCCGGGCACGATCTATCCTCTGCTGGCCCGGATGGAAGAGCGAGGCTGGCTCATATGCCGGACAGATCCCCGAGGCGGTCTCCGCGCCCGGAAGGAGTATTCGTTGACGGAGAGCGGCCGGGAGGTGCTGTCGCTGCTGCGAAAACAAGTCGAGGAACTTCACCGCGAAATAATCCTCGGAAAAGACGAACAGGAAAGCGGATCATGAGAGCCAAATCCCGGGTCAGATTCGACGTCTTGGCTTGGAGGGCCGTGCGTCCCGTGCTCATGTCGCCCGCTTTTCCCGTGGCCTTTCAGCTTCTCGCTCTCATCGCCGTATTTTGGCTCATGTTGAACGGTTTCGGGATCGGTCCGGGCCTGAAGACCGATGAATTGCTTACCCTGCGCAAAACCAACCTCACGACGTTGGCTATCTGGGGACTCTGGTGGCCCGGAATGATAGCGGTGGCTCTGGCCTTCGGACGAGCCTGGTGCACCGTCTGCCCCATAGAGCTTGTCAACCGCGCGGGCGACGGCCTCGCTCGACGGCTCGGCTGGCCCCGCTTACGGTTGAACAAATTCCTTCGCGCCGGTTGGCTTATCGTCGTGCTTTATCTCGTGCTCCAGCTCCTTGTCGCCGGCCTGTCGATCCACCGGGTGCCGCACTATACCGCCGTCTTCTTGCTTGTTCTCATCGGTGGAGCGTTCCTGACCGGGCTCGTCTTCCGCGACCCGCGCTCGTTCTGTCGATCGTTCTGCCCCGCCGGCGCGCTCCTGTCGGTCTACGGCCGGTACACACCGATACAGCTTGAGATGAAGGAGGCGGCCGTCTGCGAACAGTGCCTGACCAGGGATTGCGTCCGGTCCGAGAACCGTTACCGCTTTGACAAACGGAGCTGCCCCTCCCTGTTGCGTCCGTTCAACCGAAAACCCTCTGACGGCTGTGTGTTGTGCTTGCAGTGCGCCAAGGTCTGCCCCTACGGCAACGTGGGCCTCGGCCTTGTCTCGGATGTTGCGCCCGTCCGTCAGAAAGATCTCCTCCGGCCGTACGAGGCCGCCTTCGTGATGGTGGCGCTCGGTTTTGTCTCTCATGAGACGATCGGCGAAGTCGGCTGGCTGGAAGGCGTCTTCCACGCCGTCCCCACGGCACTGGGGAGGCTTCTCCCGTCAGTGTCCTTCGGCTGGTTTGAGGCGCTCTGGTTCCTCTTCCTCTTCCCTCTCTTGGTCTGGGCCGCCATCTCCGGGATGGGCTACCTGTTCGGTCATCGTGGGAACCTCAGGTCGCTGCTCCTCGCCGCCGCAACAGGAGCGGCTCCCGTCGTCGCCGTAGCTCACTTCGCCAAGGCCGCGGCCAAAGTCGCATCATGGGGAGGCTTCTTAACATTCGCGGTCCGAGACCCCAAAGGAATCGAAACATTCCACCGAATCGCTGATGGCACCTTGACGATGCCGGCGGGACTGCTCGGGCTTTCGACAGTCGGCTGGGTAATTCTTGCCCTGACGATGGCCATGGCCTGGAAGGCCTGGAGGTGGGCGCGGCAAATCCCCGCGGAGTCTGTCGTCGCAGCCAGAGCCGGACTGGCAGGCGCGGCGATGCTGTTTGGCATCGTCATGACCATTTGGGCTTGGCCGAATCCATGGGCATTTTAAAACAGCGGGTGGTAAATCATGAGATATCGGATGAAAGCGACTTCCGTTGTTCTGGCCTGTTTCTGGCTGGTCACTTGCGGGCCCGGCAATAACGGGCAAAGTCCTGGAACACAGGATCTGGGGGCCCGGGCCCGGGGGGAGTTCAGCCCCCTGCCGGCAACGATCGCGACCGAGGCGAATCCGCTCACCCAGGCGAAGACCCGGCTCGGGAAAATCCTTTTTTATGAGACACGGATCTCCGTCGACGGCACTGTGAGCTGCGCCCGGTGTCATCCCTTCAGCATGTACGCGGCTGACGGCTTGAAGACATCGGTCGGGAACCGCTGCTCTCCCAACGCGCGCAACGCTCCGACGGTCCTGAATGCAGCAGGGCAGATCGCTCAGCACTGGATCGGGAACCGGACGGATGTCGAGGACCAGGCCAAACAATCCGTAACAGGCGCTGCCTCGTTCGGCATGCCTTCCATTACGGCGGTGGAGGACAGGCTGAGTCAGATCGAGGGATATCGGCCTCTCTTTGCGGCGGCGTTTCCCGGGGAGTCCGAGCCGATCACGGTGGCGCATATGGCCGAAGCTATCGGCGCGTTCGAGAGGACCCTTGTCACGCCGTCCCCGTTTGATGCCTATCTATCCGGAAACGAGTCCGCATTGGGCGAGAAGGAGAGAAAAGGCCTGGCCGCCTTTATGGACATCGGATGCGCTTCCTGCCACTCGGGGACGTACGTCGGAGGCGAGACGTTTGACAAGTTCGGGATCGACGTGCCGTACTGGGAATTTACGAAAAGCGAGAAACCTGACGAAGGTCGCTTCGCGGTCACAAAAAAGGAAGAAGACCGATATGTGTTCAAGGTGCCTATCCTGCGCAACGTCGCCCGGACACCGCCGTACTTTCACGACGGCTCGGTGGAATCGCTCGAGACGGCCGTCTGGATCATGGCCAAGGTCCAGTTGGGGCTGGACATCTCTCCGGACCAACGCGGTCATATCCTGGCCTTCCTTGAAGCGCTGACAGGGAAGCTCCCCGAGGATGCCCTCAAGCTTCCGGAGTTACCGGCCGCCGACAGGAGGTAGGTGAAAAGCGCTGACGCAGCCGAGCGACTGAAAAGTCCATGAAAGATACTAAACTACCTGGACGTCTCAAAGAGGTCGCTCTGCTCTTTCTCAAACTCGGCACTTTTAGTATTGGCGGCCCCGCGGTCTACATCGCGCTGATGCATCATGAGACAGTCCGCCGTCGCCGCTGGATAGATGAGCAGCGTTTCTTGGACTTGGTCGGGGCCACTAATCTCATACCCGGGCCCAATGCCGCCGAAATGGCTATCCACTTGGGCCTGATCCGGGCGGGATGGTCCGGGCTGATAGCGAGCGGGGCTCTGTTCATCTTGCCAGGAATGGCGGTCACGCTGCTTGTCGCCTGGGCGTACGTAATGTACGGTTCATTAGCTGAGGTAGGATGGGTGCTCTACGGCGTCAAGCCTGCTGTGATCGGAATTGTGATCGAGGCCCTATGGAAACTGGGCCGAAAAGCCATCAAAGGCCCGACCACAGCTATCGTTGGGATCGGGATAGTGGCTCTTTACATTCTTGGGTTTAATGAGATAGCCCTTCTGTTTGGCGGAGCGGCAGTGGTTTTGCTGGTCCACGGCTTTCGCCATTATCTTAGGGATGGCTTGGCTGCCTTGGCCCCTATTCCGGCGCTGTTCCAGATGCCGGTAACAACGTTATTTACAGGTGTCGTGCCATTCAGCCAGACGACGTTATTTCTCAGCTTTCTAAAAATCGGCTCTATCCTCTATGGCAGCGGCTATGTCCTTTTGGCTTTCCTCAGGTCTGAATTCGTGGTGAGACTCGGGTGGCTCACCGACCAGCAGGTTCTGGACGCTATCGTGGCCGGCCAGATCACTCCTGGTCCGGTATTCTCAAGCGCTACGTTCGTGGGATACCTGGTTGGGGGATGGCCATCGGCATTGCTGGCCACATTGGGCATATTCCTGCCATCCTTTCTATTTGTCGGTCTGCTCAGCCGTATCCTCCCCTGCGTTCGCAAGTCCCCGTGGGCGGCGACCTTCCTTGACGGCGTAAATGCTGCCTCGTTGGGATTGATGGCTGGTGTCACGGTTCAGCTTGGCCAGACGGCTATCATAGACGTTTTTACGATTGTGCTCTTGCTCATGACTCTGTTCGTGATATTACGGCTCAAGGTTAACCCCATTTGGCTGATACTCGGTGGCGGGCTGCTGGGGGCAATTTATAAGCT
>DQHV01000262.1:0-472 GCA_003524335.1 Candidatus Aminicenantota bacterium
TCTCGGAGGACTCCGCCGACCTCTGGATCCAGCGGATCCGCTGGGCTTTCTCATCCGCCGTCGTCTCGGCGGTCACGGCCAGGTTGATGCTGTCCACGACGCACTCATCACAGTAGCACATCGGGCAGGCCGAGCGGCAGGCGTAACAGCGGATGCATCTGTCGAGCTGCTCTTTCCAGAAACTCCAACGATCGGCGGCCGAGAGGGACTCGATCTTTTNNGCCAGCTTCTTGGCCAGCTTGGTGTCGTCGACAACACCCGTCTTTTCGCAAGACACCCCCAGGATATAGACGTCATTACGGTCGATGAACTTTTCCTGCAGAAGGACAACGACGGCCCGGCTGTCGCATCCCTTGACCATGATTCCGACCGGACGCTTATCGGGCTGCCGCTGTCTCGCTTTCCGTCTCTTCTCATCGACCAGGAAGCGGACGAGGTTGTGGACGCAGGTGGGATCCCAGACGAGCTTGTC
>DQHV01000262.1:597-6075 GCA_003524335.1 Candidatus Aminicenantota bacterium
AGTCGCCCGGATGACAGCCGGAGACGAGAACCCCGTCGGCGCCCCTGTTGAAGGCCGAAAAAATGTAGAGGGGGGAAATGCTTCCGGAGCACATCACTTGGATAGGGACGACGTTGGGCGGGTATTCCATGCGGGAAACGCCGGCCAGGTCACTCCCGGCCGAGGAACACCACTTGCACAGAAAGGCGACGATCCGGGGTTCGTAATCCTCCGCCATGATTAGCCTCCGAGACACGCGTTGATCATTTCAGCGACCTGCTGCTGGGTGAGGTTTTTCACCTGGATGGCCGAGCGCAGGCAGGTGGCCGTGCATGTGCCACAGCCCTCGCAGAGGACCTCGTTGACTTCGACCTTTCCGTCCTTCAGCGTGAGGGCATCATAGGGGCAGACGGCAACGCACATCCCGCAGCCCGTACACAGGTTACTGATGACTTTGGCCACCGTCGGCGAATGGAACAGCCTATCCTGGGAAAGGATGGCCACGGCCTTGGCTGCGGCGCCGCTGGCCTGGGCGACGGCTTCGGGGATATCTTTGGGGGCCTGGGCCGCTCCGGCCAGGAACATCCCCGCTGTCACGCTTTCGACCGGCCGCAGCTTGGGATGGGCCTCGGCCAGAAAGCCGTCCTTGTCCAAGGCGAGTTTGAGCTTTTTAGCCAGTTCCTGGGCACCCCTGGAAGGCCGCATGGCCTGAGCCAGGACGACCATATCGGCGGCGATCTCGATAGGCTTGCCGGTCAGAGTATCGACACCCCAGACCACGATCTTGCCCTGCTCCTCAAAGACTTTAGAGACCTTGCCCCGGAGGTACAGAACACCGTCCTCCTCCACCGCCCTCTGGACGAATTCCTCGTATCCCTTGCCGCCCGAGCGGATGTCGATGTAGAAGATATAGGCCTGGCCGTCGTGGACGTGGTGTTTGTAGAGCATGGCATGCTTGGCCGTGTACATACAGCAGATTTTCGAGCAGTAGGCGCAATGGTTCTCGGGATCGCGCGACCCCGAGCACTGGATGAAGACGACCTCCTTGGGCTCTTTGTGGTCGGACGGCCGCAGGATCTGACCCTGGGTGGGGCCGGACGCCGAGCATAACCGCTCGAACTGGAGCCCGTCGAGGACGTCGGCGTATTTGCCGAACCCGTACTCNNAATCTCGGGCTTCTGGTCGAAGTCTATGGCTTTGGGCTTGCAGACGTCTGCGCATTTGCCGCAGGCGATGGTCGTGAACGGGTCGGGACAGTTCTTGTCATCGAGGGTGTAGGAAGCCGGGATGGCCTGCGGGAAGGGGATATAGATAGCCCTCCGTCCGGTCAGACCAAGGTCGAACTCGTTGGGCACCACGATCGGGCAGACCTTGGTGCATTCATCGCAGAGGGTGCATTTAGCCGGGTCGACGTAGGTGGGTTTCTTCAGGATCTTGACCTTGAAGTTGCCGACGTAGCCGCTGACGTCCTGGACTTCACTGTAGGTCATCAGCTTGATTTTGGGGTGCTTGGCGACCTCGACCATCTTCGGAGTTAAGATGCACTGGGAGCAGTCCAGGGTGGGGAAAGTTTCCGACAGTTGGATCATGTGGCCCCCGACAGAGGGGTTCCTCTCTACCAAGATCACTTCGAACCCGGTGTTGGCAATGTCGAGCGCGGCTTGGAGTCCGGATATTCCGCCGCCGACGACGAGAGCCCGCCGGGTTACCGGAACGCTCAGAGCGTCCAGGGATTCGTTCTGAAGGACTTTCTCCACCACCGACCGCGCAATCTTGGTCGCCTTTTGAGTAGCCTTCGGCTTATCCTTGTGGACCCAGCTGCACTGCTCGCGGATGTTGGCGATCTCGCAGCGGAAGCTGTTTAGGCCGGCCCGCTTGGAGGCGTTTCGGAATGTCGTCTCGTGGAGGTTGGGGGAGCAGCAAGCCACGACGACACCGTCCAGTTTTTTTTCCTTGATGGCCTGCTCGATCAAATTCTGCCCCGGGTCGGAGCACATATAGACATAGTCCTCGGAGTGGACCACACCGGGGTGCTTGGCCAGCTCCTCGGCGACCTTCTTGACATCCACCGTGCCGGCAATATTGATGCCGCAGTGGCAGATGAAGACTCCAGTCCGTTTCATTGTTTTGCCTTTCGCGGGGGAGTTTTCTTGGCCTCGGGCAGAGGCGGCTTTTCCGGGGGCTTGGCCTCTTTTTGGGCCTCCTGTTTCTCCTTGGCCAAGAGCTCGATCCCATAGTCATATCCCTTCTCGAAAGCCCGGATGTTGAGCTCTAAGAATCTCTTGGGGACCAGACCCGGCAGCGCTTTCTTCATGGCTTCGGCGGAGACAACCTGGCTGATGCCGGTGAAGAACCCGAGCATGACCAAGTTGGCGAAGATGCGGTTGCCCATCTCCTCGGCAAACCGGGTCGAAGGAACTCCATAGACTTTAATCTGAGCACGGAGTGGCTTCAAGCGGACCAGGTCGGTGTCATAGATGAGGATCCCGTCCGCACGGAGCTCCGGCTCGTATTTCTCATACGCGTCCTGGGACATGGAAACCAGGATTTCCGGACGCGTGATGTACGGATAGAGGACGCGGTCTTCCGAGATCACGACCTGGGAGCTGCAGGCGCTTCCCCGCGCTTCCGGGCCGAAGCTCTGAGTCATGGTCCCAAATTTATTATCAAAGAGCGAAACGGCCTTGCCGGTGATCAAACCGCAGCGGATGATCCCCTGGCCGCCGTAGCCTGAAAAACGGATCTCGTTCATGGTTTCACTCCGTAAGGCACATACTTATCGCCCAGGGTTTTCTGGAGATGGGTGTTCATGCACTCGAGGAAAGTGGGCTTGTCCTTGTCCACGAACTTGCCCACGATGATCTTCCCCTGGAAATCGATGTCCACGGTCCGAGTGTCGGCGCCGTGCTTCATCTCGGATTTGTCATAGTAATACTTGAGCAGGTTCAGGCCGTCGCCCAACCTGTTCCGTCGGGCGTAGAGAGTGACGCAGGGTGTGATGACCTCAATAAAGGAGAACCCTCTCTTGGCCAGCGCTTCTTGAATGGACTTGGTGACCCTGCGGATATGGAGGGAGGTCCAACGGGCGACATAAGTCGCGCCGCAGGCGTCGGCCAGGTAGGCCAGGTTAAAGGGGTATTCAAAGTTTCCGAAGGGAGCCGTCGAAAGGTTGGCCGTAAGCGGGGTCGTGGCCGCCACCTGGCCTCCGGTCATGGCATAGTTGAAATTGTTGACGCAGATAACCAGGATGTCCATGTTCCGGCGGGCGGCATGGATAAAATGGTTGCCGCCGATTCCGGCGATATCCCCATCGCCGCTGAAGACGACGACCTTGAGCTCGGGGTTGGCCAGCTTGAGCCCCGTGGCGAAAGGAATAGCGCGGCCGTGGGTGGTGTGGAACGAATCGAACTTGACGTAGCCGGCCACGCGTCCTGTGCATCCGATGCCGGAGACGACAGCGACCTTGTCGAGGTCCAGCTCGCTCTTTTTCATTGCCTCGGCGAACGAAGTAACCACCGTCCCTATGCCGCACCCGGGGCACCAGATGTGGGGGATGCGGTCCATCCGGAGGAAATCCTCTATCGGGTTTCTTTCTTCCACGCGTTCCTCTGGTTTCATCGGGCTGCCTCCTTGATGGTTTTCAGGATGTCGTCTGGATCATGAACCCAACCGCCGCAGTGGGGGACACCGATGGCCGGGGCGCGGCCGAAGGCGCAGCGCTCGACCTCGCGCCGGATCTGTCCCAAGTTGAGCTCGGGTACAACAAAGGCCTTGACTTTCTTGGCCAGCGCTTTAATCCGGCCCTCGGGAAACGGCCAGACGGTGATCAGCCGGAAGAGGCCGGCCTTGTAACCGAGCTTCCTGGCCTCATCGACGGCGGTCAAGCCCGTGCGCACGGAAATGCCGTAGGAAACGATGACGATATCGGCATCCTCCATCAGGTATTCCTCGGTGTGGATGATGTCATCGAGGTTGTTGCGGATCTTGCCCTTGAGCCTCGCCATCATCTGTTCCTGGGCTTCCACGGTCATGCTCGGGTAGCCGCGTTCATCGTGGGTCAGGCCGGTGACATGGACGTTGTAGCCCTCGCCGATGGCGGGCATGGGCGCGACGCCATTGGGGCCGGGCTCATAGAGGCGAAAGCGGTCCTTTCTGCCCTTGGGCTTGGGTCGGGAGACCAGGGTGATCTCCTTGGCGTCGGGAATGACCACCTTTTCGCTCATGTGGCCGACAATCTCATCCGCCATGACCAGTACCGGCACCCTGTACTTCTCGCTGAGGTTGAAGGCGAGGATCGTGTGATAGAAGCAGTCCTGCGGCGAAGACGGGGCAATGGCTATCAGTTCATAGTCGCCGTGCGAGCCCCACCGGGCCTGCATCATGTCGCCCTGCCCCGTCTGGGTGGGAAGTCCCGTGGATGGGCCGGTACGTTGGACGTTGACGATGACGCACGGGGTTTCGGTGCAGACCCCCAGCCCGAGATTTTCCATCATCAGGCTGAAGCCGGGGCCGGAGGTAGCCGTCATGGTCTTCACTCCGGTCCAGGAGGCCCCGAGAATCGAGGCGATGGCCGCGATCTCGTCCTCCATCTGGATAAAGGTGCCGCCCACATCGGGCAGCCTCTCAGCCATATGTTCCGCAACCTCGGTTGCAGGGGTAATCGGGTAGGCGCCGAAAAAACGGCAGCCGGCGGCGATCGCTCCCTCGGCACAGGCCACGTCACCTGTAATATAATGGCTTCCTGTTCGTACAGCTGGTTTCATAGTCAACCTTCAGCTCAGGGGTAAAAGATAGGACTGAGGGTTAAGGACTTGGGACTGAGTGATGGAGAAATGCACTCAGTCCCAAGTCCTTTAAACTCAGTCCTTTTAAGTCCTAGGGAGCCACCACGGAATAGATGGCAAATTCCGGGCAGATAATTTCGCAGTAATGGCAGTTCACGCAGTCATCCGGTTTGCTGGTCTTCGGGGGGTGATACCCTTTTTTGTTAAAGCGGTCGGAGAAGACGAGCATATGCATCGGACAAAATTCAATGCAGTATCCACAGCCTTTGCACCGGTCTTCAATAATAGTCACCAGTCCTTTCGTGATGCGGATCTCTTGGGTGTCCAGGGGTTGTCGCCAGAATGCCATAACTGTTTCCTGAAAAAAATACGGATTAATCCTTGTGGTCGGTGCAGGCGGAAGCGGAAGTACATCGCCATCGAACCTGGCTTGACCATCCCCCCGGCCTGTTTCGCCATAGTCGCGCGGTGTTATCATTTATACACTGCGTGAGATCGTTGGAAAATCAGGAGCTAACACGAAAAACGGAGTAAAAGTCAAGCTGAAATTGATAAATGCGACACAGAAAGAGAGACAGTGCCGCAGTTTTTGTGGGGGTGTCTTGATATGTTGTGTGCCTGGATCGAGGTTGAGAGTGAGTGAACGAACGTATTCGTGTTTTTGAAGTATGGCACCGTGATGTGATGACTGCTTTTACAGATGTGCGATGGACAG
>DQHV01000383.1:0-11135 GCA_003524335.1 Candidatus Aminicenantota bacterium
TGCCATGGAGTGTCCCAAGTGTCACGCTGAGAACAAGGACAACTCGCGGTTCTGCAGCCACTGCGCGGCGCCGTTAGGTCCGGCGGGACCGCAAAGGGCATCCCTGACCAAGACCCTGGAGACCCCCTACCATTTCTTGAAGCCTGGGACCCTCATCGCCGGCAAATATAAAATCATCGACGAGACCGGGCACGGCGGCATGGGGATCGTCTACAAGGCCGAGGACGTCAAGCTCCAGCGATGCGTAGCCTTGAAGTTCCTGCCCCTCCATCTTATGGACTCTCCCGAACTCCGGGAGCGGCTTCTCATCGAGGCCCGGGCAGCCGCCGCGCTTTCCCATCCGAACATCTGTGTCATCTATGAAGTCGGTGAAAGCGAGGAATGCCCTTACATCGCCATGGAGTACGTGGAAGGGGAGACGCTTAGGGACAAAATTAAAAGCGGACCGCTGAAAACCGAAGAGGCTCTTGGGATCGCCATCCAGGTCGCCGAGGGCCTTGACGAAGCCCACGGCAAGGGTATCATCCACCGGGACATCAAGAGCGCCAATATCATGATTACCGGCAAGGGCCAGGCCAAGATCATGGATTTCGGGTTAGCCAAGGTCAAGGGGGGGCCTCTCCTAACCAGAGAAGGAACAACCCTAGGCACGGTGTCCTACATGTCGCCCGAGCAGGCGCGGGGCGAGGCTGTCAACCAGCGGACGGATATCTGGTCGCTCGGTGTCGTTCTCTATGAAATGCTCAGCGGGCGCCTGCCGTTCCAGGGCGAGCGCGAGACTTCCATATTGTATACCATCGTCCACGAGGAGCCCAGACCGCTCAAGGCCGTCAAACCGGACGTGCCCATCGAAATCGAGCGGATCATCCGTCGTGCCCTGGCGAAAAAGCCGGAGTTACGATATTCATCGGCCGGGGAGATGCTGAAGGACCTGCAGAGATACCAGGAAGCGCGCAAGGCCGTTGAAGCTGGAGCCTTTAATCTAAGATCACTCTGGCGCCGGGTTCGCCGGCCTCAGGTCGCCTTCCCCGCCTTAATCGTGATCCTAGCCTTCGTTATCCTAGGTGGCTGGTTCTACAGTCGCCAAGCCAAAATTCGATATGTCCGGGAACAGCTGTTGCCGAAGATCGGGCAGCTCATCGAGGGGGGCAGGGATAATTTCATCGCGGCCTACAAGTTGGCGGCTCAAGCAGAAAAATATATGCCGCAAGACGCCAAGCTGTCTGGGTTTATTTCGCAGATCACAGTTAAAATATCTGTCACGACAGAGCCCCCGGGCGCCAAAGTTTATATCAAGGAATACAAAACACCGGATGCCCCGTGGGAATACCTGGGTATTTCTCCGATGGATACCGTCCGATTGCCGATCGGCTTTTTTAGGTGGAAGGCCGAGAAAGAAGAGTACGAAACAGTCCTGGCGGCGGCCCCCGACTTCGAGCTCGACTTGAAATCCCAAGAACTCTATGTCCCTAATAATTTCCAGAGGGTGCTAGACAAGGCGGGGAGCATTCCGCCCGGCATGGTGCGCATCGCAGGAACTCAAGTCGTCAGGGTCGGGGAGCTCGGCGACTTTTTTGTCGATCGATACGAAATCACAAACCGGCAATTCAAAGAATTCGTGGACAAAGGAGGGTACCAGAAAAAGGAATATTGGAAGCAAAAGTTCATCAAAGACGGAAAGGAGCTGACCGGGGAGGTAGCTCTCAAGGAATTCGTGGATCAAACCGGGCGGCCCGGGCCCTCGACTTGGCAGGCGGGAGACTATCCGCAGGGACAAGACGATTACCCGGTTTCGGGCGTCAGCTGGTACGAAGCGGCGGCCTATGCCGAATTTATGGGCAAAAGCCTGCCGACGATCTATCACTGGGAAATTGCCCAGGGATTCAGCGCGTTAATGCTGAGCAGGGGCATATATATGCTGCTGGCCCCTCTCAGCAATTTTAAGAACGAGGGTCTGGCTCCGGTGGGCAGCTTACCCGGCATGACAGGCTACGGGAACTTTGATATGGCCGGAAACGTCAGGGAATGGTGCTGGAATGAGGCTCCCAAAGGCAGGATAATCAGGGGCGGCGCCTGGAATGATGCCACATATATGTTTGGCTACCTGAGCCAGGCGACTCCCTTTGACCGCTCGGCAAAAAACGGGTTCCGGTGTGCCATCTATCCCGGACGTGACAAGATCCCCGGAGCGGCTTTTGAGCCGACGAAACTCGCCGAAGCTCCCGATTTCAATGAACTAAAGCCGGTGCCGGACTCCGTTTTTCAAATCTATAAAGAGCAATTTTCTTACGACAAAACCGACCTCAAGTCGAAAGTCGAATGGCGGAACGAAAACTTGCGGGATTGGGTTGAGGAAAAGATCACATTCAATGCGGCCTACAACAACGAGCGCATGATGGCCTATCTTTTCCTTCCCAAAAGCAGCCCTCCTCCCTATCAAACAGTCATTTATTTTCCCGCCGTCGGTTCAATATCCCAGAAAACAAGCGAAAACCTGGACCAGTATTGGGAGTACGATTCCCGTCTGTCCGCCATCGCCAAGAACGGCCGGGCCGTTCTTTATCCTATCTATAAGGGAACCTTTGAGCGCGGAGATGAAGATCTATCTTCAGCGGACCGAAGTTCTCATCTCTTTACCGAATGGCTGGTCAAGATTGTCAAGGACTTTAAGAGGTGCGTAGACTATTTAGAGACCCGCCCGGATATCGACAGCCATAAGCTGGCCTATTTCGGGTTCAGCTGGGGCGGAAAGATGGGTTCGATCATTCCGGCAGTAGAAAGTCGCCTGAAGGCCAGCGTTCTCCATGTCGGCGGGCTTATGGGCGTCGGCCGGCCCGAAGTCAACGACTTTAACTACGTCACTCGGGTCAAGATCCCGACCTTGATGCTCAATGGAAAGTATGATTTGGTTTTCCCGCTGGGAACAAGTGCCAAGCCGTTGTTTGACCTTCTGGGAACGCCCGAAGACCAGAAAAAGATGATTGTCTATGACACCGATCATTCCATCCCCAGGAATGAGTACATCAAGGAAACCTTGAACTGGCTGGACAAGTATCTGGGGCCCGTGAGATGACAATGGTGGGCGATACAGGATTTGAACCTGTGACTTCTACCGTGTGAAGGTAGCACTCTACCCCTGAGTTAATCGCCCACGGCCCTATTTTAGCGCTTTGCCTCGATAAGTCAATTTCTCCACGTTTGCCCGGTATTTGCCTATTGTTGAGCCGTCACCCCCCAGTCGGTTCGCTGCCGATTTTTTTCGTCCGGATTGACATTATCCCGTTTTCTTTCTATAAATTAGGCAATGGCCATCCGTCGTTGCCCCTATTGCAAAGCCATCATCGACGAGCAGGACAAGTACTGCAATAACTGCGGCACCCAGCTCCTTTTCCCAGAGGACGAGTTCATAGAAGAGCAGATCCCCGGCGATAAGATCGTCGATGAGGACGTGGCAGAAAAGGAAGAACAAAAAGAGGAAGCGCAAGTAGAAGAACTTGAAGAAGAGGAGAAGCCGGAAGAAACGGAGTCTGTAGAGGAAAAAGTGGAAGAAGACGACGAAGAGGAAGGGGAGGAAGAAAAAGACGACGATTCGGAGGAGCTCGAAGAGCCGGAAGAGGAAAAAGAAGAAGACGAAGAAGAAGCAGAAGAAGAACTCGAGCTTGAAACTGAAGAAGAAGAGGACGAGCTAGAGGAAGAAGAGAAAATCGAGGAGCCCACCCAAGAAATAAGAACCGTGGAACTGGTTCAAAAGCCGGCCGAGGCCGATAAGCCCCAGAAGAAATACGAGGTCTCGATCGAAGAGGATGAGCTGGTCTTTAAAACCAAGGAACTAGACAACCTGACCGGGACGGTCGATGAAGGGAAGGAAAAACTCGAGGAGTTTCTTTCATCTTTCCAGAAAGTGAAAGCGAAGGCCGTAACTCCTCATGAAGTCCCCGCGCTCTTCCAGGAAGGGGAGGAACCTGGCTCAGGAACGAAAGAGGTACTCCCACCCTGGGCGAGCGGGATGAAGGAAACGCCTCCTCCTTCGGCCGGTCTCGAAAAGAGCAAGGAGACGGTGTCAGAGAGGGGGGCCGAGTCAGGGACGACGCCGACCCGCCCCGAATGGACAACCGATTCAGGGATTGGCATACCGGAGAAAGTGACCCAGGTGACCCTGCCTTTCAGCGATACCGCCGTCGCGGCGACAGCCGAGGAGAAAGAGGAAGTGGCCGAAGCAGAAGAGAAGGAAGAAGTCGAAGCAGAGACCCGTCCGCGGGCGGAGTTTTCCCTGAAGCTCAGGTCCAAGCTCGTCGATCTCGTGTTCATCACCGCCCTCTGGCTGATCACCCTCTGGTTCACGGCTCAAGTGATCGGCGTGTCCTTCCTTCGGCTCATCGCGGGCTCGCCCGTTCCGGTGCTGGCCTTCTACTTCATCCTTCTTCTGCTGTATTTCTTCCTGTTCCTCTACTTTTTAGGGGAAACCCTGGGAGACCACTACTTCTCGGAAGAAGACTAACGCCGCCTTAAAGAAGCGCGAAATCGTCGCCCAGAAACCTCTTTCGGGCCTGTTCGTCCGCCGCGATCTGGCCGGGGCTTCCCTCGATCAGCACCGCGCCCTCATCCAGGATGTACGCCCGGTCGGTGATCCGGAGCGTGTCGCGGACGTTGTGGTCGGAGATGATGATTCCGATGTCCCTCTCCTTCAGGCGGAGCAGGATCTTCTGGAGCTCGATGATGGTCAGGGGCTCGATGCCCGTGAATGGCTCGTCCAGGAGCAAGAATTTGGGCTTCAAGACCAGCGACCGGCAGATCTCGAGTTTCCGCCTCTCTCCTCCGCTGAGGCTGTGGGCGGATTGTTCGGACAGGGGGAGGAGGCCGAGTTCCTTCAGGAGATCGTGTGATAACCTCTCTTTTTCCTCGTCCTCGTAGGGGAGGAGCTCGAGGATGAGCCGTAGGTTGTTCTCCACCGAGGCCTTAAGGAAGACCGAGTTCTCCTGCGGGAGGTAGGTGATGCCGAGGCGGGCCCTTTCCGGGGTCGCGCTCCGGGAAATGTCCTCATCATCGAGATAGATGGCACCCCGGTCCGGCTTGACCAGGCCGACGACCATCTGGAAAGTCGTCGTCTTGCCGGCGCCGTTCCGGCCCAGAAGCCCGATGATCTCGCCCGACTGGACGCGGACATTGACCCCCCGGACGACCTCCCGGCCGCCGTAGGTCTTGGTCAGGTTTTCCGAGCGCAGGACCGGCATTGAGTGATGCGACCTCGTCGGCTAGAATACTAAGGTCTATCCGCAGGCCTGTCAAGGAACGCTAAGGAAAGCATGAGGAAAGTGATCAGCGCCTCCCGGCGGACCGACCTCGTCGCCTTTTTCCCGGACTGGCTGGCCGAAGTCATCCGGACGGAAAGGGCTGATGTCCTGGGACCGTCGGGCCGCGTCTATAGCGTCGACCTCAGCCCGGGAAACGTCCATACGTTCGTCCTCTGGTCGAAGAATTTTCGAAACCTCATCGAGAACCGAAGCAGGCTCAGGAATGGCCTCCGCAAATACGACCAGCTCTACTTCCATTTCACAATAACGGGGCTCGGCGGGACGCCGGCCGAAAGGGAAGTCCCCTCGCCCGAGGTCGCTCTCCAACAGCTCGAGCCGCTTCTCGCCCTGGCCGGGCGTCCAGAGCGCATCTCCCTGAGGTTCGACCCGGTGCTCTACTGGAACGATGGGGACGAAGTCAAGACCAACCTCAGGTACTTTGACAAACTGGCCGGGAGAGCCGCCGGATTGGGGATCCGGAGTATCCGCTTCAGCTTTGCCCAGTGGTACGGAAAATCCAAGCGCCGGGCGGAGAAGCGGGGCTTCCCATACATGGACCCAACCCTTGAGGAAAAGCGGAACGATGCTTTTTATCTTTCCACGGTCGCCCGGTCACGCGGGCTGAACCTGTATGGCTGCAGCCAGGATTTCCTGGCCGATGTCCCGGGCATACTCCCCTCGGCCTGCATCGACGGCCGGCTCATCCAGGAAAGCCATCCGGAGGGCGCTCCCGTCTCGGTCACCAAGGACAGGACCCAGAGGCGCGAATGCCGCTGCACGGAGTCGGTGGACATCGGAAGCTACACCCAGACCTGTCCGCACAGCTGTGTGTACTGTTATGCCAACCCTAGACTTTAAGACACGGTGAGATAAGGTGACACTAACCTTAATTCAGNNTAAGGTTAGTGTCACCTTATCTCACTGTCCCCAGATATCAGATGCCCAGTGATAGTCGCTCGGCCAGGGCGGGCGGGAGCCTCTCGGCCAGGATTTTCCGTTGGGCTTCCTCGATGTTGTAATCGAGACGGTGGAATTTAATGATCCGCGTCTCCGCGTCGTAGATGGCGCAAGAAGCGCGTGGATTCCTGTCCCGCGGCTGGCCGACTGAGCCCGGGTTGATGAGGTAGCGGATGCCCTTCTCGAGTTTGACTTCATTCGACTCGCCCTCGATGAAGGTTCCCTCGACGATACTGTCTTTCTCTGCGTAAACGAAGGGGAAATGGGTGTGGCCGAAAAAGCAGAGCGGCGTCTTGATATGGTCGAAGGCCTCGGCGGCGTCGAACTCCCCGAAAATGTAGTAGTCCTCGTCGAAGGGCGCGCCGTGGCAGATGGTAATCGTGTCATGGAGGAACTGCGGGCCCTGCTTCTGGCGGAAGAGAAAATTATAGTTTTTCTTCAGGATCTTTTCTTTGGTCCAGAAGATTGCCGAGGCGGCGATGGGGTTGAACGTCTCGATGGAGTCCAGGCCGCAGACGGCCTTGTCGTGGTTTCCGCGGATCATGGACAGGGGTTTCAGTGTCTGGATCTTCTGGATGATCTCGTTGGGCGAAGCTCCATAGCCGACCATATCGCCGAGGAAGATGTAATGGTCGATTTTCTTTTTCTGGATAAACTTGAGCACGGCCAGGAAAGCCTCCAGGTTGCCGTGGATGTCGGCGAAGATCAAGTAGCGCACGGGTTCTAGGCGCCTCCCGGCGTGGAAGAATGGAACAACTCATGAGCTCGATAGGAGCTCCGGACGAGCGGACCGGCGGCGACATCCCTGAACCCGAGCTCCAGCGCCCGCGCCCGCATCGCCTCGAACTCTTCAGGCGTGTAGTAGCGGCTGACCGGAGGGTTTTGTCGCCCAGGCTGCAGATACTGTCCGATCGTCAAAAGATCGCAGCCGACATTCCTCAGGTCCGAGAGCGTCTGCTCGACCTCGGGCCCGGTTTCTCCAAGCCCGACCATGAGCCCGGATTTGGTCAGCGCGCCCAGCGACTTGGCTGTTTCGAGAACGCCGAGCGACCGCCGGTAATTCCGGTGGGGGCGGTTGATGCGGGGATAGCCGGATTCGGTCGTCTCAAGGTTGTGATTGAGTACATCCGGCCCCGAAGCTATGACTGCGGCTAACGCCTCTTCGCTCCCCTGGAAATCAGGGACGAGGACTTCTACCTTCGCTTGCGGCCGCCTCTCTTTGATTGCCCGGATGGTCCGGGCGAAGACCGAAGCCCCGCCGTCGGGGAGGTCGTCGCGNNACGGCGCAGAAATCGCACTGCCGGGTGCAGGTATCACCGAGGATGAGAAACGTCGCCGTCCTGGCCGTCCAGCACTCGGCGATATTGGGACACTTGGCGCTCTGGCAGATGGTGTGGAGGTGATTCCGCTTCAGGATGTTGGAGACTTCAAAGAAACTGCCGTGGGCGGGGAGCCTGACCTTTAGCCAGGAAGGTTTAGGTGGGCGGACGTGACCGTCCGTCGGGGCAGACTCCGGGCTCTGGTTTATGGATGCCTGGATGTTTGACAAGTCCCCTGTCTATCTGACCTGGGAAGATAGAAATCGTCTAATATTCCAGTTCGCGTTCCCGCTTCATCCGCCGCCGCATGCGCTTGCGGGCTTGAGCTTCCTTCATCCGCTTTCTCTCTCCGGGCTTGAAGTACACGGAGTGCTTCTTGATCTCCTTGATGATCGCTTCCTGCTGGACTTTCCTCTTGAATCGGCGCAGCGCGGATTCGAGGTTTTCACCTTCGTCAAGCTGTACAAAAGCCAAGAACTTTCACCTCCTCACAGGGAAAAAAGTACCGCAGATTTATACCGGATTGGCCCCTAAATGTCAACTCGGGCTCGGGTTCGGGCTCGGGTTTAAGCGCCGGGCCGAAGGCGGGCGCCGGAGCGCCGGACGGCCTCGCGGGCCCCGAGGACCATCGGATCGAGGAGCGGCACCGGCAGGTCTCCGGACCTGAGGGCCAACGGGACCTCGGTGCACCCGGCCAGGATGGCCCCCGCCCCCGCCCGGACGAGCTCCAAGGCGACGTCGAGGAGGGCCTCCCAGGGCGGGCCCGCCTTGACCCCGGCCTTGATCCCCTTCTTTCCGTAGATCGCCGTCATGACCCGGACCTGGCTGCGGGCCGACGGGACGATGATCCTGAACCCGGCCGCCTCGAACCGGCCGGATATTAGGCCCGACCGGACCGTCCCGGTCGTGGCGAGGAGCCCGATCGTTCCGGGCCGGGGATCGAGCGCCCGGACCGCCGCGAGCGTCGTCTCGATGAGATCGAGGACGGGGAGGGGCGCCCGCCGCGCGATCCTGGGGAGGAAATAATGGGCCGAGATGCACGAGATGACGGCGAAATCCGCGCCGGCCCGGCGAAGGGTCGCGAGCCCGCGCCGGATCGCCGGCACCGGACTCGGCCCGCCGCGGAGGATGGCCGGGGTCCTGTCCGGGACCTGGGGCAGGCTGTAGAGGACGACGGGCGGGTGGTCCTGGTCGCGCTCCGCCAGGCAGGCCCTGGTGATCTGTTCGAGGAAATAAGCCCCCGCCTCCGGGCCCATGCCGCCGAGGACGCCGATCGTCTTGAGCTTCTTCCGGCTCACCGGAGAGCTTCCTTGACCCGATCGAGCGGGAGGGCCTCGGCGACATGCCCGTCCTTGCCCTCGGTCCGGACGGCCTTGAAGAGGGAGTTCCAGATGGCCTCTTCGGCGGCCTCGGCCGCGGCCTGGAAGAGCGGCGAGATCGCATCGTCCCTAAGCAGGGTGACCGTTCGCGTCGGCGAGGCCGCGCGGTTGGGGACGCGGACCGAGTTGGCGGTCGAGAAAGCGACGGCATAATCGCCGCTCCCGTTCGAGAAATAGCCGCCTGTGCGGGCGATGCCGAGCAGGGCGCGCTTGGCCAGGCGCTCGAGGTTGCGGGCGTCGAGGGGGGCGTCGGTAGCCACGACGATCATGCAGGAGCCGTCGCCGGCGGGGTTCGCCTCCGGCCCGGTCTCGCCGGCCGTCGCGCGCCTGTCGAACGGGACGCCCCGGATCGTCAGGACGCCGCCGAAGTTCGTCTGGACCAGGATGCCGACCGTAAAGCCGCCCCGGTTCTCGGGCAGGCGGCGCGAGGCGGTGCCGATGCCGCCCTTGTAGTCGAAGCAGGTCGTCCCCGTTCCGGCCCCGACCGCGCCTTCGGCGACAGGTCCCTCGGCGGCCGTCCGGATGGCTTCGAGGACGTGGGCCTTCGTCACGTGGCGGCCGCGGATGTCGCTGAGCCAGCCGTCGTTCGTCTCGCCGACGACGGGATTGACCGAGCCGACCCGCTCGTTCCCGGCCAGGCCGAGCGTCCAGTCGATGACGGCGTCGGCGGCCGTGGGCACGCTCAGGGTGTTGGTCAGGACGATGGGCGTTTCGAGCGTCCCGAGCTCCCTGACCTGGGTCACTCCCGTCAGCTTGCCGTAGCCGTTGGCGACCGAGATCCCGGCCGGGACCTTGTCCTGGAAGATGTTGCCGCCGTGCGGGAGGATGGCGGTGACCCCGGTGCGGACGTCCTTCCCTCCGATGAGCGTGACTTGCCCGACCTTGACCCCGGCGACGTCGGTGATGGCGTTGAGCGGGCCGGGGGGAAGGACGCCGACGACGAGGCCGAATTCCCGGGCCCGGGGCCGGTCCTCCGAGGCCAGGACGACGGCGCCGAGAACGATCAGAGCTAGTCCGAGCGTGACAGGGACGAGCATGGGTTTATCCTTGACGGACATGTCCCCCTCATCATACGAAGACGGGCCCCAAATGACAAGCGCTCTGACCGGCCGTGCGCGGCGATCGTTCAGACATCAGAGGGGCGGTGAACGAGTCCAGATACATAGGTACATCTTGAGCGCCGGGGGGCTTTCTGGTAATACTGGCCTCATGACCGGGACGGAACGCCGCTTTCTCTCCGTGCCGCGCCTCGCCGGGATCGGCGGCCTCGTCCATGGCTTCGGCCGGGCCGGCTGGAGCGAAGCGGATTTCCTGGCTTTCGCCGCGTCCCGGGGCGTGAAGCCGGTCATCATGCGCCAGCTCCATTCCGATGTCGTCCATCGCTTGGACGAGGCTCCTTCGGCAAAGCTCGAGGGCGACGCCCTGATGACGAATAAATCGGGGTTGCTCCTCGTCATCCGCACGGCCGACTGCCTGCCCGTCCTCATCGTCGACGANNCACGTACCCGAGGTACATGTCCCCCGTCAATCCCCCCGTCAATCCGGACAACCCTACAACTTGGCTCGACAGGGACGCGAACAAGACCGAACAAAGATTTGGGGACATGTACCGGAGGTACGTGTCCCCCTTCTCAAGCCCAAGTTTCTCCTCGACCTCCGGGCCGCCAACGCCTGGCTCCTTTGCGAGCTGGGTTTCAAGAAGGGGCACATCTTCGAGCCCGGCCCGGCCTGCACTCATTGCGAGCCGACGCTCCTCTCCTACCGCCGCAATCCCCACGACCCCCGCCGTATGTACAATTTTATTGGCCTCAAACCCTAAATCATTTTTATAAAAGCAAACAAGTCGGCCGGCCAAGGCATCCGCCCCGCGCAGGGGTGTTCCTGGAGGAGGCCGTGGGAGGGCGGAGCGGGCACGGATGAAGATCGGGGACATAAGAATCGGGGACACGTACCGAAGGTACATGTCCCCCTTCGTCCCCGATCTTCAGAGCGGAGCCCNNGGCCGACTTTGCTATTTGCATTTTAAAATCGATTTGGCTATCCTTGTCGGGTTCCTCAAAAGGAGATGGTTATGGAAAACCCCATCGGTGACGTCGAGCTTGCCGGTCTGCCTCTCCACAAGAAGGGCAAGGTCCGCAATGTCTACGAGGTCGGCGACAAGCTCCTCATCGTGGCGACCGATCGCATCT
>DQHV01000383.1:11208-11380 GCA_003524335.1 Candidatus Aminicenantota bacterium
TCTTCACGCCCTCGACCAAGGCCGAGAAGGGGCACGACGTCAACATCTCCTTCAAGGACGTCCAGAAGGAGATCGGCCCGAAGCTGGCCGGGAAGATCCGCAAGGCCAGCCTCGAGCTCTACCAAAAGGCGGCCCTTTACGCCGTCTCCAAGGGGATCATCATCGCCGACAC
>DQHV01000017.1 GCA_003524335.1 Candidatus Aminicenantota bacterium
GGAAGCCGAGGGGGCGGTATCACGAGTTGCCATGCGTGCCCTCGATTGGGTCATCGTCGGCGGGGAATCAGGCGGACCACCGGAGCGGGCGCTGGCGCAACCCACAACAGGGACGGCACGATGGGCCGCCAAGGGACGACCCTGCAAGGAAGACGCCCCTTTACAGTGGGTCCGCGCCATCCGCGACCAGTGTCAGGCGGCTGGGGTGGCGTTTCACTTCAAACAATGGGGTGGGCCGAGACCTAAAAGCGGCGGACGGTTGTTGGATGGAAGGGAATGGAATGAGTTCCCGTCATGACCCCCCAATCCCACCCCGCCTACTGGCAATCGCCCGAGCAGCAGGCCGAGCTGGCCGAACGCGCCAAGGTGCTGGCGAAGGCGAAGAAGGGCCATGAGGAATCGCTGGCGTGGGTGCGGGATGAGCTATCGCTCAGGACGTGGATACATCGGGGGAAGGTGCTTATCGAGGATGGGGTGCTGACGGGAGCACGGAGGAAGCCATGGAAATAACGGTGTATGTCGAACAGGAAAAGCGTTCATTCGTGTCAGATCCTGACGCCTGGTTGGCCAAGGTCAAGGAGCTTGGTCTCTCCGCACAGGAGGAACTTGTTGCCGATGGGACCGGCCCGAATCCGTTCCTCCGAATGGATGCGATCCTTCAACGGACCTTCCTAACGCTGTGCCCCTCACAGGTGCCCATTGGGCAATTCAGCGCAGAGCCCATCCCCATGGATGCTCTGGCCGCGTATGGTCTTGCCGTCCATGAGAACTACTTCGGCAAGGTGGAAATCTGGTATTCCCCAGGAAACCCCGATCCCGTGATGGTCGGCCACGCCGGACAAGAGCGGTATCTCATGGCACAGTGGGGACCCGAGAAGCGCACGCTGGAATGGTGTCGCACCGAGGCCCGCGCTAGGTGGATCGAGAAGACACGCGGAAGCATGAAAACAGCTATGGCAGATATTAGGGCCAAACTGGAGGACCTGGATGGAATGGCGGATACCTATTTCTCTGGTGGATGGGTACACACATATTAAGGAGGTCCCCATGAGCCGGAAACTGACCAAGGTGGACTTCGCCCGTATCTGGGGCGAGGTGANNTGGACAGATTTGGTGGAACTGCGAAACCGCCTGGATGCGACACGGCCAGGCAAGTATTCACGGCGGAAGGCAAAGGGGCAGGACGGGCCGCAGGATGTCACGTCAGCGGACACGGACGCCGTTGTCCGGAAGATGGGGTTACGAGGACCGAGCGGAGAGAAGGCGGAGGAGAAGGCGAAAGAGAAGGGGGAGTAACATGGAACCTGAACAGGTTGCCACGATTGACGACGAGATTGCCAAGCCGGACCCCAATCCTGACATGCTCCCGGCCATCCCTGTGGGCTTCGCCCTCCAGGAGCAGACGGCCCTGCACCTGACGCGGGCCATCCTCAAGGCCGAGGGTAGCGTCGAACGGTTGGAAGTGGCCATGAAGAAGGACCTGGAGGCATGGGGGCACCTGATTGCCGCCGCCCAGAGCAAAGCCGAGAGCTGGCGTGCGTGCATCCATGACTGGATGCTTCGCAACGACGTGAAGCAGTTGAAAGCGCCGTGGGCGGTGACGTTTCTCCAGAAAGGCCGACGCAAGTTGACGTGGCAAGAAGAGGACAAAATCCTGGCCATTCTTGACCTTCTCGGCGCCAAGGATGCCATCAAGACCACCCGAAGTGTGGTCAAGAAGGAATTCACTACGATCTATGACAGCGTGCCCAAGCAGTTTGAGGGGCTGGTAGAGGATGTGACGGGGGACAGCATCCTCGTCATTAAGGAGAGCAAATGACTGAGCCAACGGCTCTTGAGCCTATTAGGCGCCAACAACCGCAACCGCTCCCGAAGTTGACAGATCAGGCGATTACTGACCTGGTGGAGAGCATCCAGCAATTCGAGAAGTTCAAGAAGGCCGCGCTGACGGACAAGGACTACTCCATCTTCGGAGAGAACCTCTACATCGAGAAGCCGGGTTGGACCAAGTTACGCCTCGCCACGGTTACATCATTCCAAATCATCGGCGACCCACGGAAGGAGATCGGCCAGGATTCTGAGGGCACGTACTATACCTGGATTGCTCGCGGTCGTGCGACCGCCATCAATGGAGTGTTCGTGGAAATGGACGGCGCGTGTTCCAGTCGTGACGAATTCTTCAGTATGGCAAATGGACAGCGGCGTCCATCAGCAGAAATTGACGAGAAGGACATCATTGCGACTGCGGAGACTAATTGTTTCAATCGCTGCATGTCCTTTCTCTACGGATTCGGAGAGTTATCCGGCGAAGAGTTACGCGGTCATCAGTTTGACAAGAAGACACTGCGCTTCCCATTCCCCGACGAGGTAAAGGGCAAGACACCGGAAGAGTGTGACCTTGCCACACTAAAGAAACATCTCCCTACCTTCGAGAAAGCAGCGAAAGATCCGAAGAACAAATGGGCCGAACAGAACAAGAAGTTGGTCGCAGCGATCCAAGCATCCATCGCAGAGAAAACCGCCAAGGTCGAATCGCCAGCGGGAGCAGTGGTGGGGGCTGGAGAGCACGCCGCCACTCCGGGGGGAGGAGACGGCCCGGCGCCCCCCGCTGGCGATCCTTCCCCCCTGGAGCAAGCCCAGATCCGCGTGCGGGAACTCTGCGAGGCCAAGGGGTGGACGGAGGCCAAGCGCACCGTGCACTGTCGCAAGACGTGGAACCGCGGCTTTGAGGAGTTGGATTTGCTGGCGGTACAGACGTTGATTCAAACGCTGGTCGGCTTGCCGGACGCCGAGCGAACGCTAGTCTAGTCATGCTTCCCTCCAAACGCGCCAGCAGCCGTGACCGCGCGCGGCATGGGGCGCGGCGGACGGTGATCGCGTATCGGTGTCCGCGCTGCCGGACTCAGTACGCCTGTCAGCCCTATATCGGCTCGCGTGCCG
>DQHV01000233.1 GCA_003524335.1 Candidatus Aminicenantota bacterium
GCGCGGCGCCCGCCCGTACTTATCCACGAGCACCTTCATGTTCGCCATGGCATTCGCCGTTGTACCCATCATGAAACCGTAGAAGCCGCTGGACATGACGGCGGCTTCATAATCGCGCCCCATAAATTTGAAGACCGGCCAGATGCAGAAGATGGCGATTAGGATTACCTGGCCGACGAGGACGATAAAAAGCGGCAGGACGAGCCCGGCCAGCTCCCACAACTTCAGAGTCATTAGGGCCAGGACGAGGAAGAGAGACAAGGCGACGTGGCCGAGGTCGTCGAGGGTCCGCTGCGAGAGCCCGATCCAATGGGTGACGTCATCGAAATTCCGGATAATGGCGGCGACGAACATGGCTCCGATGTAAGCGGGCAAAGTGAACCCCAGAGCAGCAAACCCCCGGCTCAGCCAAGACCCGNNGTCAACCCCCGGCTCAGCCAAGACCCGATCCACATGGCGACAAGGAGGACGACCAGGTTTTTCAAAAGCACATAGGATTCCTGGTCTTCTCCGACGGGAGCCGCTTCCTTGGGCTCGGGCATTTTGTCTTCGACAACATGTTCGGCGATCACCCCGGGCATTTCCCCTTTCTGGCGACGGGGTTTTCTGAGCTTGAAACGGTCGATGAGGAAAGTCCCCACTGGGCCGCCGAACAACCCTCCGCAGATGATTCCGAACATGGCGGCCGCGATGGCGATGGTGGAAGCTCCCCGGACTCCGGCCTGCTCAAAGAGCGGGGCAAAGGCCAACCCCGTCGCTGGTCCTCCGGTAAGGGTGACCGAGCCGCTGAGAACCCCAAAGAGAGGGTGAAGCCCGAAAGGAAGGGCGATCAGGGCGCCGATGACATTCTGGAAAACGGCTGCCACGGTGGCGATGATAAAAAAAATCAGGACCTGAGGTCCTCCGACCTTAAGGAGAGAAACGCTGGCGCCGAACCCGATCGTGGTGAAAAAGGCGATCATCAGGGGGTCGCGGAGCGTGGTGTCGAACTGGAAAGGCATGAAATCAAACTGNNACGGGCGAAAAGAATGATGAGGGCGACGATGAGCCCGCCCACAACCGGAGCGGGAATGTTATACCGGGAGAGAGGCCGGATGAAACGGCAGAGGCCGTAGCCCACAAACAGCACGATCCCGGCAAACGCGATGGTCTGGACGAGGTCGAGGCTCAACATGTCCGCTCTCCTGGTGAATCAGATTCTCAAATCTTAGGCCTGGGCTTTCTGGAGCCTGGCTTTCCAGAAGAAATAGATGGGAACGCCGATGGCGATAACGCCCAGCCCGGCAGACGAGTTCCAGAATGTCCGGATCAGCGAATTGAGGGTGAGGAAGACGGCGGAGAGGATGAAGAGGATCGGCGTCACCGGGTATCCCCAGGTCTTATATGGCCTCGGTAAATCGGGCATCTTCTTGCGGAGGATGATGACTCCGGCGACGGTGAGGCCCATGAAGATCCAGTAGCCGAAGATGACATAGGTGAAGAGCTGCTCGAAAGTGCCGCTGGTGCTGAGGATGCATCCCCAGACGGCCATGACGATGATGGCCACATGGGGCGTGAGGTACTTGGGGTGAATTTTCGCTACCGATTTGAAGAAGAGGCCGTCTTTGGCCATCGCATAAAAGGCACGCGGTGAGGTCATCAGATGGCCGTTGCAGGTCCCGGTGATAGAGGTCAGGATGATCAGGGCGATGATCGAGGCGCCCACTGGGCCGACGGCGGCCTGCATGACATCGGCGGCGATCCGGTCCGACTGGGCCATCTGGGCGGCTGGGAACACATACAGGTAGGCCAGGTTGGCCAGGATGTAGAGGAAGATGACCGAGGCGCTGCCGATGAACAATCCCAGCGGAAGCTGCTTTTTCGGGTTCTTGATCTCGCCGGCGCTGTAGGTGCTGGTCTCCCATCCTTTATAAGCCCAGAGGGCGGCGACGAGGGCAACGCCGAAGCTTCCGAGAACGCCGCCACCGGCCGGCTGGACTCCCGAAGAAGAAGAGAGAAAATTACCAGTGCTTCCTTTGGCGAAAATGAAGACAACCACACAGACGCCAATCAGGGCGATGAACTTGATGCTGGTCAGGAAATTCATCACCAGAGCGCCCTTTCTCACTCCCATATAGTTCACCATCGCCAGGATCAAGATCAAGGCCACGGCAACGACTTTTCCCTGGAGGCCGGAGAGCTTAACAAAGTAAGGGAGGTACTTGGTGGAAAACCCGACTGCCAGAGTGGCCAAGGTTCCTGCTTCGACGACGAGGAACAGGGTCCAGCCGAAGAGGAAGGCGATCAGGGTGCCGTAGGCCTCCCGGAGATAGATGTAGATTCCTCCTGCCTGGGAAAAGGCGGCGCCGAGCTCGGCCAGGGAGAGGGCGCCGAAAAAGCTCAGGATTCCCCCGACAATCCAGACGGCCATCATGAGTTCCGGTGTTCCGACATCCTTGGCCACCTTGGCGGGGTTGATGAAAATCCCGGAGCCGATCATCGTGCCAACGACAATCGCCACGATGCTGAAGAGGCCGAGCACCCGAGGAAGCTCGGGCGTGGCTGGTTTCATTTCCCTGGACTGAGGGGCATTCATGTTCATGCCCATATTTATAATCAAAACAGGAGAGAAAATAAATAGGATTTTTTCGAGCGGTTCCCGATCCTTGGCTAGGGCCTGGAATTTTAGGATCCGGCGGAATGCTGCTTATCGAAACCATCGAGGGTCTTGTATCTCTTCCAGAACTGCCGGCTTGTCCTGGCCACTATCCCGCTCAGCACGAAAAGGGCGATGAGGTTCGGAATGGCCATGAAAGCGTTGGCGACGTCGCCGATATAGAAAACGAGCTGGATCGAGATCAGGGCCCCGATGAACCCGAGCCCGATGTAGATGGCCCGGTAGACCTGAGTCACCCTGTATCCGAAAATGAATTTCATGCACTGCTCCCCGTAGTAATACCAGCCGATGAGGGTCGTATACCCGAACAGGAAAGACCCGAGAGCGACGGTGATGCTCCCGATAACGCCCGCTTCTAAGGCAAAGGAGGAGGCCGTCAGGGCAGTCCCCTGGATTGCGTCGGCGGCTTTGGTCGACTGCCAGAGTCCCGTCGAGAGGTTGATGAGCGCGGTGAACGAACAGACGACGATCGTGTCGATAAAGACCTCGGCGACGCCCATGAGTCCCTGATGGACCGGCGACTTGGCCTGGGCGGCCGCGTGGGCGATGGGAGCGCTTCCCAGCCCGGCTTCGTTGGTCAGGAGTCCCCGCCGGAAGCCCATCTGCACGGCCGTCTTCACCGTGTAGCCGATGGCCCCGCCACCCATCGCGTAGGGTGTGAAGGCATGTTTAAAGATCAATTCGAAGACTTTGGGGAGAACACTGACATTGGAAAGGATAACAAACGTGCCGACGATGATATAGAGGAAGATCATCACCGGGACGACCCGCTCGGCCACGGCGCCGATCCGCTTGATGCCGCCGATGATGACGATACTGACGAGCAGAGTGATGACGACGGCGCTGACGATTTTGGGGATGCCGAACTGGCTGTTGAAGACCATCGTCATCTGGTTGGCCTGCATCATATTGCCGGTTCCGAACAGGGTGGCGAAGGCGCCGCAGATGGCGAAGGCCGGAGCCAGGATGGCGGCAAACTTCTTGTTGGTGAAGCCGTTCTTAATGTAGTACATGGGGCCGCCGGCGATCTTGCCGTCCGGGTAGTGCTCGCGGAATTTCACCCCCAGAAGGGCTTCCGAATACTTGGTGGCCATGCCGACGAACCCGCAGACCCAAAGCCAGAAGATGGCCCCGGGGCCGCCCGTGGTCAGGGCGAAGGCGACGCCGCCGATATTTCCGTTGCCGACGGTGGCGGCCAGGGCCGTCGAGAGCGCCTGGAAGGCCGAGACGTCGCCCTCTCTTCTCACTTTTTTCCCCTTATGGAGGAGGCCGGCGAACATGATCCGGAAGGCATCGCCGAGATGGCGGAACTGGACGAAGCGGGTCCGGATGGTCAGCCAGATGCCCGCAGCCAGCAGGAAAAACAGCAGAATGGACCAAATATTGTAGGCCGTCTTGTCGACCCAACGGGCGAGGTTGTCCAAGAATCCTTCCATCGGCAGCTCCTTAGAAGAAAGACATCATGGGATTGTCCCAATAAAGCAGGTGAGCGGACCGAGAAGTCACGAAGATTTTCGCGCCGACCATGAACGCTATCTATAACATAAATCATCTCGACCATGCAATAACCTGAATAGGGTCAGGCCATTGGTGACACCTAGGCTTTTTGTTTTTGTTACCATTGTCGATAGTCCTCACAGGGCGTTAGGTAGTCCCGGGCCAGTTGTCTTTAGTGCGCTAAGCTGATAACATCGTCGAGGTCATGATTCATCTTCTCGCAACCATCATGTCCGCTCTCTGTCTTTGCGAAAACTTGCAGCCATTGAACATGCTGGTCTTTTCCAAAACCGCCGGATTTCCGTTTGACGGGCACGGACGGAAGAGCCTGGAGCTTCAAAGATTTCGACCGGCACAGGCTGGTCATCGTTGTCTTCAGCTGCAACCACTGCCCGACGGCCCAGGCTTATGAAGACCGGCTGATCCGGGTCTGCCTTGATTATCAGGCCAAGGGCGTCGGCATGGTCATGATTTCGCCCAATAGCCCAAAGGCGCTCAACCTGGCCGAAATGGGATACACCGATGTGGGGGATACGCTGGAGGACATGAAAATCCGGGCCAAGGATAAACAGTTTCCTTTTCCCTATCTCTACGACGGAGATGATCAGAAGACGTCTCTTGCTTATGGCCCCGTAGCTACGCCTCACGTCTTTATCTTTGATGAAAAGCGCCTGCTCCAATACGCGGGACGGGTGGATGAGCAAGAAAAGCCCGGCAGCGGAAAGGCCGAGGACCTGAGGAAGGCCCTCGACGCTCTTCTAGCCGGGAAGAAGCCTATGCCCGCCATGACAAAAGTGTTCGGCTGCTCCATCAAATGGGCCTGGAAGGATGAATACACGAAGCAGCTTTACAGGGAGTGGGCAGAGCTGCCCGTGAATCTCGAGCCGATTGACTTGGCGGCTGTTAAACAGACTCTGGCGAACTCCTCGAAAAAACTCCGTCTGATCAACGTCTGGGCGACATGGTGCGCGCCTTGCACCGCCGAATTCCCCGAGTTGGTCAAGACCGACCGCATGTACCGCGGCCGGGACTTTGAATTTGTCTCCATCAGCGCCGACAAGGCCGATAAACGCGACCGGGCTCTCGAGTTTCTCAAGAAAAACCAGGCTTCCAACAAGAATTACATCTTCACGGGGGAGAGCGTCTACCCGCTCATCGAAATGATTGACCCGGCCTGGCAGGGAGCCCTACCCTATACCCTGATCGTCGAATCCGGGGGAAAGATCGTCTATCGCTGCCAGGGCATGGTCGACCCGCTGGCCCTGAGGAAGTTCATCGTCGAACATCCGCTGATCGGGCGATACTATTAATGACAGCGGTCGTGTAAGGGTCTTTGCTAAAAATTCTCCAGGAGCTCCAGTATAAGGCCGAGCTTGGCCGCGCCGTCGATGTAGGCGTAGCGTCCAAGCGAGAGCGCCTTCCTCATTCATGAACTCACGCTTTTCTGGCCGTGGCCAGCCAGTGCGGCATTGGCGACGGCAAAGGACGGCAATTGAAGTCGGTGAAGCCCGCCTCCACTAGCCACGCCTTGAGCTCGTCCTCTGAAAACACCCACCCGTGCGGGGTCGTCAGCGCCATGTTCAGGGCGAAGAGCGCCGAGAACTTCGGCTGGGTGTGGCTGGCGTCAGTCATCATGTCGAGCACGGCGATGGAACCTCCCTGGCGCAGAGCCCCGTGGGCGCGCCGGAGGAGGTTCCGGATCGCAGCCGGGTCTTCCTGGTGCAGTACACCGAAGAAGATGACCGCGTCCTGATTAGCAGGAAAAGCAATAGTGTGATAATCCCCGGCTAGAGTCTGCACCCGGTCTCCGACTCCGGCCTGAGAGATGATTTCTTCGGCAATGCGCACAACCTCGGGGAGGTCGAGCACGGTGCATGTGATTTGGGGAAAGGCGCGGGCGATGAGGATCGAGTACGTCCCCGGCCCGCCGCCGACGTCGAGGACAGCCTTCCGGCCGGACAACGCGAGCAGAGGGACCACAGCCTGACCAATTCCCATGGCGCGGCCGTGCATAGCCAGGACGAAAGTGCGCGTGCGCTCCGAGTCCTCGCCCAGCTTAGCGAAAAGTCCGAGGTCCGAGGCGGCGAACAGGACGCTCGATTCGTAAAAGGCGCTCGCCATCTCGACGAGGCGCGTCGGGTTCACCCGGACCTCCGTTTCCAGTAGAGGTAGGCCGGAAGACCCAGGAAGATGATCAGCAGGCCGAAGAGAGACTCCTTAGGCTTCTGGACCAGGCTGTTGAAAGAGATGAAAAGGGCGGCCAGCATGAAGATGATCGGTGTCACCGGGTAGCCCCAGGTCTTGTACGGCCTGGGCAGGTCGGGCCGCTTCTTCCGGAGGACGATGACCGCGCCGACGGTCAGGCCGAAGAAGAGCCATTGGCCGAAGATGACGTAGGTGAAAAGCGCCTGAAATGTCTCCAGGAGCAGAGTGAGGACCAGACTCCAGAGGCCGAGGGCGATGATGGAAAAATGAGGCGTCAGGAACCGGGGATGGGCATCGGCGATCCTCTTGAAGAAGAGGCCGTCCCTGGCCATGGCGAAATAAACCCGCGGCGAGCAGAGGAAGTTCTGGTTGGCGGCGCCCATGATGGAGAAGAGGATGATGAAGGAGATGATCGAAGCGCCCAGCGGGCCGACGACGACGTTCATGACGTCGCTGGCGATGCGGGGGGATAGGGCGATCTGGCTCGCAGGGAAGACATAGAGGTAGGCCATGTTGGCGACGGCGTAGATGATGACGCAGGCCATGGTACCGATGAGAAGGCCCATCGGCAGGTTCCGCTCCGGACGCTTGACTTCACCGGCGCTGTAGGTCGCTCCCTCCCATCCCTTGTAAGCCCAGAGGGAAGCGACGAGGGCGACCCCGAACGCCCCGAACATGCTCCCGGACAGGCCCGAGGGGAGCGGTCTGATCCAATTGGACGCGCTGGCGTCCTTGGCGAAGATAAAGACGATGATGCAGACAGCGGCCAGGGCGACGAACTTGATGATAGTCAGGACGTTCTGGAGGTTGGCCCCCCAGCGGACGCCGACGTAGTTGACGACGACAAGGAAGAGAATGAAGACCGCCGCCACGATCTTCTGCCCGAGAGGAGAAATCTTGACGAAATAGGGCAGGTAGTTGGAGACGAAGGCCACCGTCAGCGTGGCGATGGCTCCGGAGTCGATGACCAGAAACAGAGTCCAGCCGAACAGAAAGGCGGGAAGGGGGCCGAAGGCTTCTCGCAAGAAATTGTACATCCCCCCCGCCCTGGGCATGGCGGCACTCATTTCCGAGAAGGACAGGGCGCCGAAGTAGCTCAGCAGCCCGCCGGCAATCCAGACGGCGAAGATCAGAAGCGGGGCGCCGACACCGCGGGCGATATCGGCTGGAACGAGGAAGATCCCCGAGCCGATGACGCCGCCGACCACGATCGCGACCACGTCCCACAGCCCGAGGACTCGAGGCAGCTCGATCCTGGACTTATCGGAGACCGAGCCAGAAGGCCGGGTGTCATTCATGGGTGAACTCTTGGATGTGATGTCAGGCCCTGAGCAACCATCCGAGACTAGATATCCGGAACGGAGAAAATAATCAAGCGCTTTTTTTTATTGTCTCGCGCCGTCAATAGCGCTCAATACTACGGTGAAATAGAACAAGGGTTCTTGATCAACCTCCTCCACGGCGAGCGCCATGACTTGCTCATCATTATTCTTTTTAACTTTGGGACAAGCCCCACGATTGAGAAGGATCCTTACCGGCGGTCGTTAAGCATTGTTGATGGGTATTATCATCAGCCAGCACGCTTTGGAGCAGGCGGCCTCCAGAGGCGCGACCAAAAAGGAGATTATCGAGGTCCTAAGGTCAGGATCGCCTATTCCCGCTAAGTACAAACGCAAGGGCAAGGCCAAGATATTCCATTTTGGAGGCGAGAGACTTGGCCGGTATTACGATCAAAAGAGAGTAGAAGTATTTTATGCGGAGGAGGGGAGTGATATAATCGTAATAACCGTATATGTCTTTTATGGAGAATGGGTGTGAAAAATGCGTATTCATTATGATCAGAAGGTAGATCTGCTCTATATCCGTTTAGATGAGAGGAAGCAGAAGGTCATTAATAAGCGAATATTCGAGGATGTCGTCCTTGATATCGGAAGAAACAACAGGATTGTCGGTATCGAGATCCTCGATGCATCCAAACACGTGGACGTTCGAAAAATATTCCCAGTTAAAACAGAAAGGTCGTCTGCTGCCGTGGCGAGCCGGTAGGCGAGAGCGAAATTTTGCTCGAGGGCTTTGGACAGACCTTATTTCTTCGCGCCTAAAAGCCACATTACTTTTTGTGACCATGGCCCTCGAACCATGCGTGCCGCCCTCCTGTTCCGTCGTGGCCGCCGGCGCCCAGGCCGAATATTCAAACTCGCGGGCTGAACTCAAGTTTGAGCCACAAAGGTTGTGCCCTGATGATAAAATGCATAAGATAGGGCGATGACGCCGGACACGGTTCCCTTTGGCTACCGCGAGGTCGCACCCGAGGAGAAGAAGAGGCTCGTCCGCGAGCAGTTCGACCCCATCGCCGCGACCTACGACCTGGCCGATGCCATCCTGAGCGCTGGCTTGGACGAGCACTGGCGGAAAAATGGGATCGACCTCCTTGGGCTCAAAGAAGGGGACCGGGTCCTGGACCTCTGCGGCGGAACGGGCGATTTCGCTCTCCTGGCCGCAGGCCGAACAGGAGATCACAGCCGCGTGGTCATCTATGACTTCAACCGGAAGATGATGGAAGCCGGCCGGCAGAAGATCAGGAGATCCGCCCGAAGAGAAAACATCCTGTGTATCCAGGGGGACGCAGAATGCATTGCCTTTGTCGACGAGGGCTTCGAGGCGGTCACACTCGGCTTCGGCCTGCGCAATTTCGTCCACCCTGAGCTCGGGTTGAGGGAGATCTATCGGGTTCTCAAGCCCGGAGGCAGGCTTCTGGTGCTGGAATTTTCCCTCCCGGCACGGCGCGGACTGAGGTCACTCTATCATTTTTATTCGTTCCGCATCATGCCCCTTGTCGCCCGGCTCATTTGCGGGACGGCCGGACCGTTCCGCTACCTGGCAGAGTCCATCCGCGTTTTCCCTGCTCCCGAGGAAGTGGCCGAAAGCATCCGGCAGGCCGGTTTTCAGGAAGTGCGTTTCCAGAGGCTTTCCCAGGGATTGGCGACCCTTTATACGGCCCGGAAGGAAAAGCAGGAGTCTTGAGCCTGGAGGATGAAAATGGTCAAAGCCGACGATGATATTTTGAAAACGGCTTCGCAGTGCCGGCACTATGCCATGTGCAAGATCGATTACCTGGGGACAGGGCTCTGCCCACCGGGGAAGAGGTATCATTACGTCAGCTACTACCCCCAGGGACGGATGGACCTCTACGCGGCCATGGCTGACAACCTCATCCCCGTCACCGAAGGGCTCGTCCACATCGCCGAGACCTGCTCTCTCTGCGGCGTGTGCGACTTGCAGTGCCACTTCGTCACCGGCCTGCGGCCGCTCAAGGTCATGAAGGCGCTCAAGGATCGGGTCGAGGATTACCTGAAGGCCGGCGGGAAGCCGGTTTCTATCGCCTCCGACGAGCCCCTGCGATGCCTCCGGAGCATCGTCGGTTCGGAGTGGGCGACGAACGACCCGGCCGTTCTCGTCACCTACGCCAACGACCCCTTCCCCTTAGCGGATCTGAAGATGCCCCGGTATGTCGTCCTGCCCGGCACGCGGGAGGAGGTCGCCGCCGTCGTCCGGCTGGCCAACGAGCTCGGCCTGCCCTACGCCGTGCGCGGGAACGGCGGGAGCGTCTTCGGTTTTGTCTTCAGCGAAGGAATCGTCCTCGACATGCAGAGGATGCGGGGCATCGTCATCGACAAGGACAACTGGAGTGCTGCCGTTGGGCCAGGCGTTACCTCATTCGAGCTTCAGCAGGAAGCGTTCCGGCATGGCCTCCGTGTCAACACCGCCGAGCCGGCCGCCACGGTCTGCGGCAACATCGTCTGCACGGGGACGTTTTCCACATGGTCATACGCCTACGGCACTGCGGCCGACGGGTTCATCGACATGGAGTTCGTCGATGCCCGGGGCCAAATATTCCGCCTCAACGACAAGCAGGCTCCCAACGTCTTCGCCTTTGAGAACGCCGTCATCCCGGCCCCCGGCATCTGTACGGAGGCCTCCGTCAAGCTCCATCCAACCTCAAAAGACGAGGATGGAGTGCTCGTCCCGTTCTGGGATTTCGACGAGGCCGTAGCCCTGGCCCGTGAGCTGGGCCGCCGCCGGATCGGCCTGGCCGTCGCCGTCCTGGGGATCCATTACATCGCCAACTTTATGTCACCGTCCAAGGACTTGGCCGGCCTCTTGAAAGACGTCCTCCCCGAGACCCTGGGGATCCGCTATGTCGTCTTTGCCATCGGAGACCGGTTCGCCCGGGAGTCCATCCAAAAGCTGGCCGGCCCGGTCATCGACAGCGGCCTCTGGCGGACGCTGACGCTCGGCCTGCCGCGGCTCCTGGACAGCGAGTGGCTGGACCTGGTCAAGGGCTTTGAGGCCGGCCGGCCTCCCTATGAGATTCTCTGCCGGCCGGAGATGAGGCCGCTCGTCGAGGCCGTTCTCAGGCCATCGCCGGAGACGCTCGCGGCTGCCGTGGAGGAGGACCTGCGGGAGCTCTACACCGGACTTTATTCGCAGCCGCGCTTCACCGATATGACCTGGCTCAATATGTTCCGCATCCTGAGCTCACGGATGTCACGGCGCAAACACATGTTCGCCTTTCTCGTCTATGTGCCGCTCGACCGGAATGACGTCATCAACCATATCAACGCGGAGTTCGCCCGAATCGCCGCGGCCCAGGGCCTCGACCATGATTTCGGATTTCTCACTCCCATGGACCTCGGAAAGAGGGCGATCCTGGAGTACGATTATTATATCGACCACACCGACCCCGCCGAGCGCGAGAAGATCGGGCGGGTGCTGGCCGAGATCGGGCCCTGGCTCGACGGGTTAGCGGAGCGCACCAAGGGGGTGACCTTCCTCAAATACGTCTTTTCCCAGGGCTGTTCCCGAAAAGAGAATTTCCTCTATCGATGATCCTGATTACGGGCGGAACCGGTTTTCTGGGGGCGCATCTCGCCGCCCACCTTCTCGAGGAGGGGGACGAGGTCATCCTCCTGGCCCGCTCCAAACAGGGCCTTTCAGCAGCGGACCGCGTCGGCCGGCTACTTGACTGGCTCGGTGTCGCGGCGAACCGGAAAAAAAATGTCCATCTGGTCGAAGGCCGGCTCGAACACCCCGGGCTTGGGCTGGAACCGGATGATTCGGCCTTGATATCCAGGGAGATCGACGAGATCGTCCACTGTGCCTCAAGCACATCTTTCGCCGAGCGCAGGAGAGCTGAGGTCGAGGCCGTCAACCTGGACGGGCTCCGCCATGTTCTCGACCTGGCCGAGCGCAGCCGCTGCCGCCGTTTCCATTTTATCAGTACTGCTTACGTGGCCGGAATCAACTCCGGTCATTGCCTCGAGGAACTCGTCCGTCCGGCCGCCTTCACCAACGTCTATGAAGAGACCAAGTGCCGGGCCGAGTGGCTCGCCTCTGAGCGCTGCGCCAAGGCCGGCCTCCGGCTGTCGATCTATCGGCCCTCCATCGTCTACGGCCACTCCGAGACCGGCCGGAGCCTCCTTTTCAACGCCCTTTACTATCCCGTGAGGACGGCCCTCTTTCTCAAGAACCTCTACGAAACGGATATCCGCGAGCGCGGCGGGTGGAGAGCGGCGGAAATGGGCGTGCGCTTGGACGGGGACGGCTGGACGGTCATGCCCATCCGGATCATGGCCGAAGACGGGGGCGGCGTCAACGTCGTCCCTGTTGACTTCTTCGTCCGCGCCTTCGGGGCGATTAGGGAAAGGGCGGTCGATGGTGGCATCTTTCAGGTCGTCAACAGCCGCCGGACGAGAATCGAAGACATCATCGAATACACCCAGGCTCTTTTCCATATCCGGGGAATCATGGTCTGCCCGGCGCAGGATATGGAGGGGAAACCGCGGAATGCCCTGGAAGAGGTTTTCGAGACATACCTCGAGGCCTACAGGCCGTACCTGAGGGACAGGAGGATTTTTGGGGCAGAGAAGGCCGGACCGATTCTTGATGATAAGGGCATCCGCTGTCCGGATCTCACCTTTGATATCTTCAAAAGATGCCTGGACTATGCCGTGCAATGCGGCTGGGGAACCCGACTGTTCCGAGGATAAACAGTCCTTACCAGGTTCTTCCCTGCTGGAGCTTTTTTCGTTGGTACGGGGTCAAAGTCTTCCCGCTTTTCTTCAGCCAGTCATCGAAATCCTTCTCTATAGCCTTCGTCCACTGGCTGTCGATTTGGCCGGGTGTGTACTTGCCTTCCCTGAGGCGCTGGTGGCCGAATTCGTCGCGGAGGCTGATGAATTCCGAGACTTCAACCACTTCCTCGGCGAGATGCGCGGGTATGAACAGGACACCCTCCCGGTTGCCGAGCACGATATCGCCGGGCATGACCGTCGCCCTGCCGATCGCGAGCGCCGGAGAATCCGGCAAACAAGGAGGCTATGACAACAAGACAGGGCCAGATTCTTCTGTTCATCGGTTACCTTCTCCGTTCCGTCGGACTTTTTCCTTGACGGCTTGCGAAAGAACTTCGTCCAGCCGTCTTCCCACCCACAACTCATCGCCCGATTCGAGCATGTACGACATAATGGTCAGTCCAGCGTCTTCGAAAGGCATTTCTATGGCGGGTTCACCGTCGTACAGTTGTTCGCTGANNAGCTGGCCTCGCGGGGAGTGATTTTGACAATCTTCTGATCCCAGCTGATAGATAGAGTCGGGGCGACGTTTGATCTCAGCTCCGGGTTGTTCATCTTGCTGATTACCGAAGGAATGGAGTTGATCTTATTGTTGATGGAGGTCAATTTCCGTTCCCATTCCCTCCATTCCGCTTTGTGATTACGGCCGTGAACCCACATCTCCATGGCGGCGAGCGTCCCCATGATCCCCTCCTTGCCGANNGTCGGGAAGCCGGGCCATTTTTTCCGGGTCGGCGCCGGCCACACAAGCGCATGTCCCGGCGAACATCGCGGCCGCCGCTCCGGAAGTGACGATTCCCCATTCGGCCCCGGTCAGCTCGGCCAGGCGCTTGCCCACGCCTTCCATGAGCTCGTCCATGCGGACATAATGTTTGTTCGCTTCCTCCATGGCCTGCATGACCTCGGGCAGCATCAGCGACCCGCCGCGGTTCGTATGGGTTCCCTGGCAGTTGATGATGGGTCGCACGCCGATCGATTGATAGGTCGGGATCGTGATTCTCGATGCTTCATCTTGGCGGGGCGACGGCCATCCCGAGAATCCGGCCAATGCCGCCAGACCTCCGGTCTTGAAGAAACTGCGCCGGCTCAGTCCGGCCGGTGAAATGGTTTTTGGTGGTGAGGGTTTCATGGTGAGGGACCTCGTTTGCGGTATGACATTGTTGCCGGGCCGTTATTTTTTAGGACGGGTGAATATGAAGGATGCCCGGACGCGCACGCTGTTTTTCTCATACCCGGAATTCTGCTGGAGCGTCGTCCGAACCCCGGGGCTCGCGGTGAAAAACTCACGGTACAGTTCATTCATCGGAGCATAGTCGTTGATATCCCGTAAGTAGACATTCCCTGAAACTAGATCCTTCAACTCCAAGCCCGCCTCCACGATCACGTCCAGCTGATTTCGGACCATCTGGCGGAACTGAGGTTCCAGGTTGTCGGATACAAGCCCTTCAGNNCCGACAGGTAGAGCAGATCGCCCGCCCACACGCCGGGACTGGCGGTCGGCGCCATCTCGTTGAGTCCGTATTTCAGGCTGGCGGGCCGGACGACCTTCCGGTTAAGCAGGTCTGTAGTGGCCAGGCAGGTGATTTCCACATGCGAGCCGCCGGGAATATGGTCAACGAACAACGTGGTACGGGCCGGCTCGTGGCCGAACTCGAAGCATTCGCTGTAAACCTTGTTGGCGGTGGAATAGTTGTCGAAGTTATCCAGATACACGTGGTTCATGACGGCATGTCGGAAATCAAGCCCGGCGGCTTTGAGGACTGTTTCGACATTTTTAAGCGCCTGCCTGACCTGCTCCTCAAAGGTGGCGGGATGAGTCCCGTCGGGCAACTGATCTCCTTTGCCCGAGATGTACAGTGTTGTTCCCGCAAGAACTCCCGGGCTGAACGGCAATCCCGCTGCCGGAGTCCCGATGACCTTTCTCTCTCGAAGGTCCTTATAGGCGATGACGGTCATCTCCATCTGTGATTCGCCCGGGACCGTGGTGACACCGAGGGTTGTACGGGCCGGCGGATTGAAGGGGAAAAACTCGGCGTAGACCTTGTTCATCTCGGAGTAGGCGTTGATGTCTTCGAGGTAGACCCAGACCTGGACGACGTTTTCCATGTCCATGTCCGCCTGTTTCAGGACGTTACGGACTTCGGTCAGGCAGTTTCTGGTTTTCCCCGGGATACCCTCTTCCGGTTTGTAGTCCCCTTTCCCCGAGACGTACAGTGTTTTTCCCACCAGGACACCCGGAGCGAAAAGACCCGTGGGAGCGGAGCCGTCAGGGGTGATAAAAATCTTGCTCTGCGATTGGGCGCTGGAGAACTGAAAAGAAACAAGAACGATGATCGCCGCGGAGAATAAACATATCATCGATCGTCTCATAGCGCCCTCCTGACTCTAGTGAGAATTCCTTCTTTGCTGCGCGGATAGCATGGTCGCTCAGGCAGCAATCTTACCAGGTCCGATCTTCCGGGATGATAAATCTGGGTGTCGGGGGATGTCAAGCCGCCCCGATCATCGCCTTAGGCCGACTCAGAGCCGGAGCTTTAATTTTCTTTGAGCCCGGCTCCTCCCAGAGACATGGCCCTTCTGAGAATAGGGGTTGAAGGCTTCCCCAGCCGCGCATATAATTCGCACATGCCTAATCAAAATCGACCTTCGTCTCGTCGTCGCTTTTATCGAACCCTCATTTTGGGGATTCTTGTTTTTCTCTTATTCTCCACGTTCGGATGCCGGAGCGGGAGAGGGCCTGTCAGCCCGGCCGAGCTCATCCTGAAAAACGGCGCGGTCTATACACTGAACAAAGCGCAGCCCTGGGCAGGGGCCGCGGCGGTCGCCGGCGGTAAGATCGTGTTCGTTGGTTCGAACTCAGACGTGAAAAAATACAGAGGGGAGGGTACGAAAATCCTCGACCTCGCCGGAAAGATGGTGCTGCCTGGATTCCAGGACTCTCATGTCCATTTAATCTCGGGCGGAATGGAGCTCGAGCAGTGCAACCTCAACGACCTGCAGACGAAAGAGGAGATCCTGGCCCGGATTCGTGCTTACGCGGCCGAGAATCCCAACAAAAACTGGATCGTGGGAGGAGGCTGGGCCCTTCCCGTCTTCCCGGAAGCGAACCCATCCAAAGAGGAGCTTGACGCTGTTGTCTCCGGCCGGCCGGTCTTTCTCTCGGCGGCCGACGGACATTCGGCTTGGGTAAACACCCGCGCTCTTGAGATAGCCGGCGTGACGGCGAAGACGGCAGACCCCAAGAACGGGCGGATCGAGCGAAAGGCCGTGACGGGGGAGCCGTCAGGAGCGCTGCGCGAGGAGGCGATGGGGCTCGTCGGCCGATTGATTCCGGAGCCCGCCGCCGAGGAATACCTGAGCGGCCTTCGGGGAGGGCTGGCCTTGGCCAATCGTTTCGGCATCACCTCGATCATCGAGGCGAGCGCCGATGACAAGCTCCTTGAAACCTATGCCGGTTTGGACCGGAGCGGAGGCTTGACGCTGCGTGTGTTGGCCTCGATCTACGTCGATCCCGAAAAGGGAGTTTCGCAGATCGGTGACTTGGTCCGGAAACGGGAACAGTACAAAGGCCACTACCTCAAGGCAACGACGACCAAGATCTTTATCGACGGCGTCATCGAATCCCATACCGCGGCGCTTCTCGAGCCTTATCTCGACCGTCCGGGTGACCGGGGAAAGCCCATCCTGGAAGCGGAGGAATTCAACCGCCTGGCCGCGGCCCTCGACAGAGCCGGGTTCCAGATCCATGTCCATGCCATCGGCGACCGGGCCATCCGGATGACTCTCGACGCCATGGAGCAGGCCGGAAAGGCCAACGGCCCGCGCGACGCCCGGCATCACATCTGTCATCTGGAGCTCATCGACCCGGCGGACATCCCGCGCTTCCAGGCGCTCGGCGTCGTGGCCAATTTCCAGGCCCTCTGGGCCTATGCCGACCCCTACATCACTCAGCTCACCGAGCCGATCCTCGGCCCCGAGCGGTCAGCGAGGCTTTATCCCATCGGGAGTATTGTCCGGAGCAACGGGACGTATGCCGGCGGCAGCGATTGGTCGGTATCATCCCTCAACCCTCTCGACGCCATCCAGGTGGCGGTGACGCGGCGCGGCCTCNNCGAGGCCATCCAGGTGGCTGTGACGCGGCGCGGCCTAGATGCGCCCGCCGGACCGGCCTGGCTTCCGGACGAGCTCATCGATCTTCCCACGGCGATCGCCGCCTACACGAAGAACGGCGCTTTCCTGAGCTTTGAAGAGAAAATGAGGGGCTCGATCGAAGCGGGGAAGGCCGCCGACCTCATCGTCCTTGACCGCAACCTCTTCGAGATTCCCGCCCAGCAGATCCACAAGGTAAAAGTCGTGCTAGCGCTCCTGGAGGGAAAGGTCGTTTATTCGGATAGGGATTTTTCTCTTCCGCCTGGTGATCCATTTTTATTTTAGGAAGAAAAGGAGAAGAAGCAATGGGTTGCATTGTTAGACGAGCAAAGCCAACCGATTTAGAAAAACTCGTTGAGTTTACGCTTTCAGAAGCCAACGAGGCAGAAGGACTCAGTAAGAATAGTGAAATGGCTCGTGAGGGAATTCGGGCAGCATTGGAAGACGATTCAGTCGCGATCTACTGGGTTCTACAAGACAGCAATAATGAAGTTGCAGGAAATATATCCGTTGTGAAAGAGTGGAGCAACTGGAATGCAGGATATTACTGGTGGGTTCAAAGTCTGTATATCAAACCTGAACATCGAGGACGCGGATATATGAAAGAACTTATCCAAACAGTCAAAGAATCAGCAAGACAACGTAAGGGGCTCGATTTAAGGCTCTATGTGCATAAAAACAACAAACGCGCTATTAGTGCATACCTAAAAACTGGCTTCGTAGATTCCGACTATCGGATCATGATAATGGAAATATAAGATCTGCCAAAGGGCTGCGGCCGAAGCCTCCACTGGCGCAATTGCCGATCGG
>DQHV01000284.1 GCA_003524335.1 Candidatus Aminicenantota bacterium
CCGAGCCCGAGCCGGGAATCGACCGTGAACGAGCCGACAAAAGCCGCCGTCTGAAAACCCCGGCCTTTGAGGATTTCGGCAAGCGTCGTCACCTCGTCGGGAAGGGCGTAAGTCCCGTTGTTATGGACCTGATGATAGAGAGGGTACGTCCCGGTCAGGATCGAGCAATGCGAAGGGGTCGTCAGAGGGACCTGACTGTAGACATTCTCGAACCGGACTCCGGCGGCAGCCAGGCCGTCGAGGTTCGGCGTCCGGGCCCGCGCCTGGCCGTAACAGCCGAGCCGGTCGGCCCGGGTGGTATCGAGGGTTATAAGGAGGACATTTAAGTTACTGTCCTGTTTTATTTTAGCTCCAGGCGCGAGAACGCGAAGGACGATAAGAGCCGCGAGAGCGATGACTAATAGGGCGACAAAAAGAAGAACCGGCTTCACCCGGCGCCGGCGCTTTCCCTTCTCCGGCGCGGTCCCGGCGGCCGATTTTAGTGAACCGGGTCTCCGAGTTTTCTCCGGAGGTTCGTTTGTCTGTTGAAGGTGTTCCCCGACTCGGTTCTGGCCTTGTCTTTTCTTCTTTTTTTTTCTTTTTCTTGCCATGATTCCAAAATTTATCTTATTTGCCGCGCCTCGTCAAATCCCCGGGTGGGGATCAGCGGGGACTTTATTTCAAGGCCTTTAACTGGGTATACAGGCGTTCGATATCTTCACGGTCCCGGAGGGACATTCGTTCATAGAATTTTCCCTTGACGACATCCAAATATCTCAAGGCGTCGGCATACCTGCCCAGATGATACATGGCGAGGCTGATATTGATATAGGCGTCTTTCGAGTCGGGATCGAGCTCGATCGAGCGCTCGAAATCCCGGAGAGCCTGGGGCATTCGATTCAGGGCCGACAACGTCCAGCCGCGGCCATTGTAAGCAGTCGCCAAATCCGGCTGGAGCTCGATCGCACGGTTGAAATAACCCANNCCAAGTCCGGCTGGAGTGCGATCGCTCGGTTGAAATAATCCAAGGCTCTGTCGGCCAGGGCGGGATCGTTTTCTTCGCTAAACCTGGTCATATAAACCACACCGATATTGCTGTAGGCCAGGGCGATCTTCTTATTAAGAGTGAGGGCCTTCTCGAAATTCTCCAACGCCAGATCATAGCGCTTCTGTCTGAGATAGGCGCTGCCGAGGTTAAGCCAGGCATCAGGATTTTCCGGGTTTATGGCCGTCGCCTTTCTATAAAGCGCAAGGGCCCTTTCCCCATCGCCTGCCGAAAGAACCTGCAGGGCGAGGTTCGACAGCGCCTCCAGATATTCGGGAGTCTGGACGATATTCCTGGGGCTCTCCAGTTCCTCAAGGATGGCTTGGGCCCGGGAAAGTTCCCCTTTTTTCGCCAGCATTCCGGCAACCTTGACCTTGATCATTCCGTTTTGAGGTTCAAGAGCCAGGGCATTTTCGTAACTCAGCAGAGCGGGCTCGACCTTGTTCAGGCGATCCTGCGCATCTCCCAGCAGGATATGGGCGGCCGTCATCTTGCTGTTAGCGTCCAGAAGTTGACGGCAGTAGCCCTCGGCCGTGGTCAAGTCTCCGCTTTCAATATAGGTCATGCCCAAAAAGACTTTGAAGGCTTCGTTTTCCGGAAACAATCCGATCGCCTTTTGCAGGGTCTCGATCGCGCCTTTGACCTCCCCCTTATGCTTCTGGACTTGATACGAAATCTCATAAATGTCGGGCAGGTCGACCTCCGGATTCCGGGCCAGGACGGCAGCTAAAAGCGAATCCGCCCGGCCGTAATTCTTCTGCCGGATGAGTTCCTTGATCTCGGCCACTTCGAGATAGATGTCCATGGCCCTTTTGGGGTCCATCATTTGTTTGGCTTTGCCGGAAAAACCGGAGACGTAGCCGAGCGTCCTCAACATTTCAGCGTCACTCTGGCTGAGGGTTCTCCTGGTCGNNTCCGGGGACCTGGTCGCCGCGTGGCTGCGGATAAACTGTTCCAATTTTTTGTCCATGGCCTGCGCAACGGCCATTTGACTTCCAACCAGATTTCGCGTTTCTTTTTCATCGTCCCGCAGGTCATACAGCTCGGGCTCAGGGAGTGAGATGTATTTATAGCCGCTATCGATGATCCCGGTAAGAGGAGCCCAGTTGCTTTCTTCCTTCCCGAACAGGCTTTCAAAATAGACCATCCGCTTTTGCCTTTCGGCTTTGTTTTCGATGAGTCTCAAAAAGCTCTGGCCTTGTATTTCCGCCGGGATTTGGAGCCCAAAGAGTTCCAGGAGGGTGGGCATGACATCCACCAGCCGGACCCGCTCGGTTACGAGTTTTGGATTCCTGAACAGCCGGGGATTATGGATAATCAAGGGGACGCGAAGGCTTTCCTCATAGCAAAAAATGCCGTGACCTTGTTCTTTGTGCTCGCCGAAGGCCTCGCCGTGGTCCCCGGCAATGACGATGACGGTGTTTTCATACAGCGCTTCAGCCTTCAGAGCTTCGATCATTTTCCCGACGTAGGCATCGACAAAGGTGACCTCGCCTTCATACCTATTCCATGGCGACGCACCCCCCTGACCGGCCGTGTCCCCATGGCCGACATAAGGAGCATGGGGATCGTAAAAATGAACCCAGCAAAAAAAATCCTGTCCGGACCGGGAGTCAAACCAGCGCCTGAACTTGTCATAGACGCTGTTCGCGGGGATTTCTGCTTCGAAATTGAGAATGGCCTGGCCGCTGTCAAAATCTTCGTCATAATGATCGAACCCCTGACTCAAACCGAATTTGGAAAAAACGGTAAAAGAAGAGACAACGGCGGCTGTTTGATAGCCATTCTTCTTAAACACCTCCGCCAGCGTCAATTCGCTGTCATCCAGAAAATAGGTGCCGTTATTCCGGACATTATGGGCCATCGGGTATCGGCCGGTAAAAAGCGAACAGTGAGCCGGCAGGGTCAGCGGTACAGGGGAATAACACTCCCGGAAGACGACGCTGCTGCGGCCGAGCTCGTCGATATTGGGAGAAACATCGTTTTTCCCGCTGTAGAGGCCGACGGCATCCGCCCGGGTGGTGTCCAGGGTTACGAGCAGGACATTCAAGGGTCCGTCTTTCTTGATATTAATTTCAGGCTTTAAAAAGTGAAGGAAGAAAAAAGCGGCGAGCGCGACGATCAAAACGACGGAGTAAAGAAGGAGAGGCGTCACCCGGCGCCGGAATCTTTTCTTTTCCGGCGCGGCCTCGGTGGCCGCTTTCTCGGGGCCGGGTTTGCGGGCCTTCTC
>DQHV01000025.1 GCA_003524335.1 Candidatus Aminicenantota bacterium
AAAATCCGTTCCGGTGGAGGCGACGGTCACGGCCAAGATGAGGGACGCCCTGGTGGCCGAGATCGACGGGCACCTCACTCCCGAGAACTACTACGAGTGGAACGCCAACATCTCCGGAGTTATCGTCCAGCTCCGGACGAACGTCTCCCACCTGTACGACTTCTGGGTGGAGAACTGGTACCCCGCCCAGCTCGAGGCTGAACTCGAGCCACACGGGATCATCTACGCCGTGGACGGGATCGCCGGCCGGGAGCCTCGGGCTTTCTACAATTCCGAGACCAAGACCGGGATCATCGTCAACGCCGACAACTACGGCCCCTTGAGGAGTCTGGCCCTGGGCCTGGTCATGGATGTCTCGGAGCGACTCTTCGGAGTCTGCGGCATTCGNNTCGGCCCTCCCGGGACGGGCAAGACCGAGCTCTTCTATGGGATCCTCGAGGACAAGCGCTTCCGTCTCCACTCCAACGATATCGTCTTCGTCCGTCAGTCAGGCGGGAAAGCGCTGGCCGATTGCGTCGAGAGGAAGCTCTATATCCCCACCAACGCCGTCGAGTCGTTCCCGCGGCTGGCCCCTCTTTTCGACTCCAGCAAGTGCGAAAACGTCGTCGTCCACAAGGACGACTGCAAGAACGCCGAATGCCTGAGGCAGGACGACTGCCGGCTCGACCGGGGATCGCTATTCTGCTACAAGGCCGCCTCGGAAGCGCATGCCATGCTCGACCCTTACTGGATCGGCGGAAAGGCCGCCTCCACCAAGCGGACCGAGCTGAGCTGGATCTTCATCCTCCGCAACGACCCCGTCTCACCGGCGGCGATCAAACTGCAGAAGGACGAAGCCCTCCGTATCCTCGAAGCCGGCGAAAGTGCGGGGGCTAAGAAGGCCTTGAGCCCGGCCAAGCCCCAGCCTTTCTTCAACCCTCATCTTCTGTTCACCACAGAGGAGAGGCGGGAGCTCCAGAAGGGCTACGTCGGCCGGCTGCTGGACAGCGTGTCCTGCTATCTCTTCAACAGCGGAACCGCCGCCGCCGCCGAGATCAAAAAGATCATATTGGGTGAAGGGTAGACCATTCCCAGCTTGTTGTCGAGCTCCTGAGCGATCGTCAGCAATCCCTTTTCCTTTGCCGCCTTGAGAGCCTCCACGATGTTCGGCGAAGTCCCGCTGGTGGACCGGACCAAGGCGACGCCGCCTTCGTCTCCGAGTGCTTCGACCTGACGGCTGAGCTCATCAGGGAACGTCCGATATTCCATGGGCATCTCCCTCATGCCGGAAGGCCGGATACGATGATGTCTTTGACTTTATCGATGAGCGTCCGCATGTTGTGCTGGTCAAAGCCCTCTACGGGGACGGGCGGATGAAAGAGGACATCGACTTTCCCCCGGCGGGTAAAAATGGTTCCCCGGGGCATCAGCTCATAAGTCCCTCGAATGGTGATCGGGGCGATGGCCGCTCCGCTCTCCAGTGCCAGGAAGAACCCGCCCCTCTTGAACGCCTGGGTACGGCCGTCTCGCGTCCTCGTGCCCTCGGGAAATATCAGGTAGGAATACCGCCGCTCCCGCATCAGGTGAGCGGCCCGGTCGATGCTTTTTTTCCCGCCCCGGACACTCCTGCGGTCGACAGGGACGAACCCGACGAACCTCATCCCCTGGCCGACGACGGGAATCCGGAAAACCTCTTTCTTCAGGATGACCCGGATGGACTGGGGGATGAGCAGGAAGAGCAGCGGCCCGTCGAGGAAACTGAGATGGTTGGACATGAAGATATACGGAGTCCGCTTGTCGATCATTTCCCGGCCGGCGATCTTGACCTTGACACCCAGGATGCCGGGAGCCAAGCTGATGGCCCATTTGCCGAGACGGAGGAGAGGCTCGCGCAGGCCGAGCGGCCAGAAGATAATGATGAAAACGAGGAGGACAAAGATCAATACGGCATAGATCAGGACCAGAAAGATCGTCCTCATTTCCGGTTAAGGAGATTATACCATATTTCCGCCCTGATGAGCGGCTAAACCGAGCCTTCTCCGGCTTGCAACCCGGGAAGAAATCGGATTAAATAAGACCGGATGGACGCGAGCCCCGCGGGGAACAGACCGGGGATTCCTCTCCCCGTGGTCTTGGCCTCTGTTTTTGCCCTCATCTTCTGCAGCCTTTTTTCCTCTCTCGTCTTCGAGCGCGTTCCCCATGTCAACGACGAGATCGCCTATCTCTTCCAGGCCAGACTCTTTCAATCGGGACGGCTCTATGCGGCCTCTCCCTGCAGCCGGGAATTTTTTGACTTCCCCCATATCATCAACAACGGAAAATGGTACAGCATCTATCCTCCCGGTTTTCCGCTCCTCCTCGTCCTCGGCCTGGCCTTCCGTACACCCTGGCTCATCAACCCGATCCTGGCGGGCTTGACGATCGTCCTTTTCTTCCTCCTCGGCTCGGAGATCTACAGCCGGTCGGTCGGTCTCCTCGCCGCTCTCCTGGCAACTATCTCTCCTTGGTTCCTGCTGATGTCTTCGACCATGATGTCCCACACTGCGAGCCTGTTTTTCAACACGCTCTTTCTCTTATTCCTCTTCCGGTCTCTCCGCAGGCCCTCCCTGGGCCTGGGACTGGCCGCCGGGATCAGCTGGGGGATGGCCTTCCTCATCCGGCCGCTCAATGCGCTTTTCTTTTCGCTTGTCTTCCTCGTGTTTTTGGCCGTCCGCCTGCTGAGAAGCCCGGGGAAAAGGGTGAGAAGAAACGCCATCGCTCTCTTAGCTGCGGCCATAACCTTTTTCGGGCTGCTTCTCCTCTACAATTTCCTCACCTCCGGCGGGCCTTTCCGGATGGGATACCTGGTGCGCTACGGCCCGGGCTATTCGGTCATCTTCGGCCGCGCGGCCACGCTCGACTCCGACTTCACACCCCTTGCCGGAGCCATCCAGATGGCCGACAACCTGCGCGCGCTGAACTCAGACCTCTTCGGCTGGCCGGTCTCCTCTTTCCTGGCCATGCTGCCGNNCCCTCCTCTGGCTGACGAGGCTGAACCCAAAGGACCGGAAAAGGGACCTCCTCCTCCTGAGCGGTATCGGCTGTCTCATCGTCGCTTTCTCTTTTTTCTGGGGCGCGTTCGTCTTCATCGGCGCCCGGATGTTGTTCGACGCCCTGCCCCTTTTTGTCCTTTTGAGCGCCCGCGGGATAGTCGAGATCCCCGGCCTCGTGAGCAGGGTAGTCCCGGGACTGCCCGGGCCGTCGGTCAGAAAGATGATCGCTGTCCTGCTTTCAGCTTTAGCCGTCTATGCCCTAGCCTACAACCTGCCTCAACGCCTCCGTCCTCCCGATGCCGACTGGTACTTCGAGCGCTACGACCACCGGTTCGCCGGGACCAACGGCCGGTTGGGCCGGACTATCGCCGATCTCAACATCGGCCGCGCGCTGGNNGCCTCTTTCCCCGAAGAAGGAGGCTGGGGTTCAGGCTTCTTTCACAATGACCCGGATCTCAAGGCGGACATCATCTATGTGAGGGACAGGGACAAGAGCTATGCTGAACTTTTTTCCTGTTATCCGGACAGGAATATTTTTATTTACGCCGGAGCCCTGGACAGGGGGGTGTTCATCCCCTTGAAGAAAAGCGGGTCTGGGGTCGAATTGGGAGAGCCAGTGCAGCCCCCCGGCCGGACCAGGAACTCCATCGCAATCGTCGCTGACCCCGCCGAGATATTCTCGGCGTATTCTTCGGAGTTCAGCGACTTCGTTCATCAGCTCTTCCGGGATAAAAGCTTGCTCGAAATGGACGGAAGGCGTTTGGAAGAGATGGGCATCCACTTTCAAGCCCAGGATGACCTGCGGCAGGCAGCTTTCTGTTTTGAGGCGGCCCTTCAGGTCGAAAACGATCCCGAGGTCCGGCGAAACCTTCTCAACCGTCTCATCCCTTGCTACCGGAAGACGGGCCAGGCCGAAGCAGCCGGAAAGATCCTGGCTTTCATGGAGAAGGTTGATTTCAACGAGCGCCGCCTCTATGCGGTCTTCCCGGAGAGAGGATTTTGAAGGAAGCTACTTGATATAGCCGAGCGACTTCAATATCTCCAGGTCCTTCTGCGTCGGCCGGGTGTCTTCAACCGACTGGCTCTGCAGGGTCATCCACTCCTGGAGATATTTCTCCAGTACACCCGCCCGAGCTTTCTCCACTTCGTACAGATTGTCCGTCTCATCCGGATCGGACTCGACATCGTATAGCTCATAGAGCATCCCAGGCTGCTGGAATGGGGTCCAGATCAGCTTCCAGCCGTCAAAGATCACCGACCGGAACCGGCCGGAGATATCATGGCGGACGCGGCGCTTGATGAATTCGGGGTAAAAAGTATCGTCCGACTCAGAAAAGAGTGGCCTCGGAGCCGGCCTCCGGCCTTCCCAGTAGGGGATCAAAGATACTCCATCCACCTGGCTGAGATGGCCGGAGCTCACCTTGATTCCCAAAAGGTCCAGAGTCGTCGGGAGCACATCGATTAAGCTGACCCAGTCATCCACGCTACCCACAGAATAAAGCTCATGCCTTCGAGGGATCCGGAAAACCAGGGGGACACGGAGCTGGGCGTTATAGACGTAATCGCCGTGTTCATAATAATAGTCATGCTCTCCCAGGCTTTCCCCATGATCGGCGGTCAGGATAGTGATTAGCTTATCACCAACTCGCCGCTCCATTTCAGCCAGAAGCTCAGAGATGGCCAAGTCGGTATACTTGATTTCCGCAGCATAGAGTTTCCGGATATGCGCGTTGACAATTTCTCCCAAGTTATTCTGGAAGACAGCTCCTTCCTTGCCGATATCCTTGGGATAAGCCCAGCCGCCGATTTTGAGTTTGTTGTCGCCAAACTTCTTCTCGTATCGTCCTTGGTAATCCGGATCCAATTCCTGGATCATTGCCTCTGGAGGATAATACGGGACATGTGGGTCGATATAATGCACCCAAATAAAAAAGGGATCTTGGGTGTTGATATTCTCGAGATGCAAGAGGACGGATTTGGTGGTTTCCACAGCATCCCTCTTGTCAGACTCAAAATCATAATGGTCAAAGCCCCTAGATAGATTTCTGTCAGGAATCAGGTTGTGACTCGATACCACCGCCACTGTCTGATAATTACTATTCTTAAGGACTTCCGTTAGGGTTATCATGTTCCCGGGAAGGACACTCCAGAGATTCCTAACCCTTGTTTTATGCGGATAGCATCCAGTGAGAAGTGAAGCCAAAGATTGTGTTGTCTTCGGAATAGGAGTTATGGCCCTTCTGAAATTGACCCCCGCTGAGACCAAACCGTCGATAGTTGGAGTGATTTTTTTATCATACCCGTTGGCGCTGACGTGATCCATCCGGAGCGCATCGACGGTGATGAGCAGCACGCTGAGCCTGTTGCCCTTCGCCTTAAATTTGATATCTCTGGTATACTCAGCCCTTGGGGATTTAAAGAACCCAAAATAGATGACGGCCGCCAAGAGACAATACAAAGCACAACACAGCCCAACTGTAAGTCTCTGGCGTCGCATGTCTCGGACCCGGCACTTTTTTCATAGCAGAAACGCCGTCGAGGGTCAATGAAAGACATCGTGTTTTCGTCTAAACCATGATAATATAGTCAGAAAGATGGAGCGACCGAAGGGAAGGCTCGTCCTGGCCGCCCTTTCTTGTTGCCTGGCGGCCCTTCCTTTTCTTGTAGTCAAATTCCCCCCGATAACCGACCTGCCCCAGCATGCGGCCCAGGTTGGTCTTTTCGGAGAAGCCATCAACCAGCCCGATTCTCCCTACAGAATCCAATGGATGACCCCGTACAGTCTAGTCTATACGGTGCTCGGAGCGAGCTGGCTTGTCTTTGGCCCCGAGAATGCGGGCCGCATCGGGATGCTCATCATCGCGCTGCTCTGGATCGCCATGCTCCATCTCCTGGCCGCCCGGCTGAAACGGCCGGCCCTTGCCGCATCGCTCGCTTCAATTCTGTTCTTCGGTCACATCCTGTACTGGGGATTCTATCAGTTCGCCTTCGGCTGGCCGCTTTTCATCGGCTATCTTCTGCTCCTCCGGGCTGACTTCCGGAACCGCTGGAAAGAAGCCCTGACATTTTCCGGAGCCTGGATCATCCTTTACTTCACCCATATCCTCTGGTTTTTTGTGGCCGTCGCCTGGCTGGGGGTGACGCACCTTTTCATCCGGCGGGATATCAAGAGGCTCTTCCTGCGGGCCCTGGGTACCGTCCCTCTTTTCGCCCTGGCCGCCGCCTGGTATCCGAACCTGGCGGCCTACGGCTTCAAGTCTCAGACGGTCTGGGCCACCGTTCCGTTCGAGAGGCTCCTCCCGACCTGGCTCGCCGACGCTTCTTTCGGAGGGCTTAAAGGCGCCCTGGAGCCCGTCTTTTTCGGCCTAATCGTCATCTGGGTCCTCCTGGCCTGGCTTCCAAACCGCAAGGGTTTCCTGGCCAGGACCGACAAGAGCCTCCTTCTTCTCAGCGCTCTCTTCTTCATCTTGGCGCTCGTTCTTCCGGATAAGCACACAAATACGATCCGGTTCTGTCAGCGGTGGGTACCGCCGGGGCTGGCGTTACTGCTGCTCGGCCTGCCCGAGATCAAGGTCCGCAAGAGCGCTCTCACCGCCGCCGTGTTCGCCTCGCTCCTCGCCTTTTTCGCCCTCACCTCGCTCAACTGGATGGCCTTTGAGAGAAGCGAGCTCTCCGGTCTGGGCGAATCGCTGGAGGCGCTTCCCCAAGGGCCCCGCCTCATCGGCCTGAGCTATATGAAGGAAAGCACGATCGTCCGCGGCCGGCCGTTCATCCAGGTTTTCTCCTACGCCCAGGTCTATCGGGGAGGGGAGCTGAACTTCTCCTTCGCAGATTTTGGGCCGAGCCTAGTTCTATACCGGACGCCCCGCCAGCTGGCCTGGACGTCGGGGCTGGAATGGTTTCCTGAGCGAGCCAAGAAGAGCGATTTATTGTCTTTTGACTACGCACTGGTCAGCGGAGACGACGGGCTTCACGAGGCCATTCGGCGAGACCGAACCTTCGACGCAGTTACCTCTGCCGGCCGCTGGCGGCTGTACAAAACCGTTCGCAACATCCAAGAATGACAGGAGACGGTCCGGTCTAGGCTTAGGGAATCTTCTTGTTCAGCCAATCCTGGGACATCTTGATCCCGGTCTCGGCTCTCTGTCTCTCCTCCTCGGTCCGGGCGATGGCCAGGCACTTTTCGAAATAGGGAATCGCCCGGTCGAAGCCGCGCTTCAAGAAATGGTGGCTGCCCAGGTAGTACTGGACCTGGAAGTTCGTCGCGTAGTCCGCTTCGTGGCGGAAGAAATCCGCGTAGCGGGGCACATAGAGGCCGTAGGCTGTCGCGTTGTGGAGGAATTGGTCCCTGTTATAGGAACCGATAACGATCCCGGCCAGGAGGATCAGTAGCCCGCCGACAAGCGCCCTGACCAGATTCTTGGGAATGACCGCTGCCTCGGGTTTTTCGGCGGGTTTGGCGCTTTCCGCCGGGGCATCCTTCCTGGTCAGGACGAGGGCCGCCCAATAGCAAAAACCGGCCAGGACAAAACCCGCCAGGACATCGGTGACATAGTGGTCGCCGGTGTAGATGATGGCAAACTGCATGAGGAACGCATAGAGGTAGAACGGCCAGGCCTTGGAGCGGTAGACTCTCCAGAGGACCAGGGCGCAGAGAAATGGGAAGGCGGCGTGGAGCGAGGGCATGGCGGCGACGGGATTGGTGTCGAACCCCGAGCTGATATCCGGGATGGCCAGGTTGTAGATGATCGCGTTGAAGCGGATAATCCGGGGCAGCAGACCGAAGACAGTCGACGCCATCCAGGGAGGGACGGTGGGCACGGCGAAATATCCCAGGAGCCCGAGGAAGATGGTGAGGTAGAAGGAGACCTTGAAGAACCGGAAGAAACGCGGCCTGTACAGCCAGATGATGAACCCGACCATAAGAAAGGCGACGAAGTGGCTGCCGTGGGCCACGGTGATGAACTTTTCGAACCAGCCGAACCCGGAGGTAGAGTGGGAGCGGAGGAACAGGTCCTGCAGCATGAGGGAGGGGACGCCGCCGAACAGGAACTGTTCGATCCGGATCACGTACAGCGTATGCACCGGCAGGCCGAGCCGGCAGGTGGCGATGTAGATGCTCCCCCGGAAGCTATCAAAAAGATAGATGAAGCCGATGAAGACGAACCAGTCCCGGAGGAAGATCTTGACCTTCCCCAGGGCCGTCACAGCCAGGATAACCAGCAGGATGATCAGGATCTTGGGCACAAAGAAAAACCGCTTGGACAGGATCAAGATGAGGATGGGGACGGCCAACAGGGCGACGACCAAGAGGACCGGGGACTTTCGGGGGGAAAGCCTGTCTTTGAACATTCGAGGCAGGAATATTATCGGTTTGGCGGGGTCAAGTCAAATTCCTGGGCCGGTCGGAGGTCTTGAAAAAAAAGAGCCAAGACCTTAACATACCCCCATGCAAAAAAAGGACCTCCTCTATGTAGCCATCCTGGCCGTCATCGTATTCGGCCTGTACTGGAAGACATTTGACTACGACCTCATCTGGGACGATGAGATCTTCTTCAAGCACAACCTCCTCTTCATCGAGCATCAGCCCTTGACCTCGGCTTTCAAGTACGGCTATTTCAGCGAACAGCTCGGTGTCCAGGGACAGGACCACTACTACCGGCCCCTTCTGACGCTCTCCTTCCTCCTGGAGAACGAGCTCTGGGGGATCCGGAACATCACCCTGCGCCTGACCAACCTGCTGATCTTCCTCCTCTCCCTTATTTTCTTGTTCGCCTTCCTGAAGGCCCATTCCGACAAAGCCTATCTGCCGGAGATCACCACGCTCCTGTTCGCCCTCTATCCCCTGAACTGCGAGAACATCGTCTGGGTCGTCGGCCGGGGAGACCTCTTCCTTCTCCTCTGGGGGAGCCTCGCCTTCCTCTTCTTCGAGCTCTTCCTGAAAAAGGGCCGGCCGCTCTACCTGGTGGGGTCTTCGTTCTTCTTTTTGCTCGGCGTCTTTTCCAAGGAAACCTTCATCCTCTTCCTTCCCCTGCTCTTCCTCTACGAAAAGATCCGCCGCCGGAGGATCACCTGGCCCTATCATCTCGCCAACGCCTCCATCATCCTGCTCTTTTTCTTCATCAAGAACCTCGTCCTCGGGATCAAGAACATCAAGATGGTTTATCTGCCAAATTCGCTCGAGAACGCAAAGGCGGCGCTGGGGACTCTGGGCTATTACCTCCGGACCATGATCTTCCCTCTCCGCTATGACATGTTTCTCCCCGTCACCGATATGAACCGAGTCATCTTTCTCGCTTTCGGCCTGCTGGCGCTGGTGTTCATCGTCTGGCTGGTGATCTGGGCCAAGAAGGACAGGGACATGGCCCTGCCGGCGTCGCTCTTTCTCATCTTCTGGCTGGGGCACATCCCTCTTATCTATGCCAGCATATTCCCCTATCAAATCTATTCCCGCTACATGATGGTCTCCGGCCTCGGCCTGGTCTGGCTCCTGGCTCACTTCCTGATGCGGATCAAAGAGAGGCCCCGTTTCGGGTTCGTCTTTCTTGTCCTCATCCTCTTTATCCCTTCGATCGTCCTCAACGCCGGCGCTTACAAGAACAGCACAGTCTTCTGGCAAAGGGCCATGAAGTCTTCATCCGAAGACGCCTATGTCCTCTTCCAGGCGGCCAAGACGGCCATCGAGAACAAGGACTATCTTTCGGCCGAGATATCTTTGAACAAGTCTCTTAGTGTCAGCATGAAGCGGGAGACGGCCATCCTGGTGAGCATGCTGTACGCGGATGTCGAGATGATGAGGGCGGATTATCCCGGCGTGCTCCGCTGGATGGCCAGCGTCGAGGAATTCGAGAAATCGCCGGAAATCAGGATCGCCCCCTTCATCAGCTACCAAATCAACTCCAAGAAGGCCCGGGTCTTAGTCTCCCAGGGAGATATCGGGGCGGCGGAGAAACTGCTTCTGGAGAATATCGCCGGCTACAGCACGGTCAAGGAAGCCTATTCCGACCTCTACAACATGTATGTCAGCCACGGTCTGTGGCCGGAGGCGGCCAAGCTCGAGGAGACGATGAAGAGCATTTTCCCGACTTTTTTTGCCGCCGTAGACACGCCCAAAATGCGGCAGGAGTTCGAGACGCTCCCCTTCGATAAGAAGATGACTTTCTACATCCAGAACAGGAATTTCGCCGCGGCTATCGCCCTGGTCAGGACGCTCCCCAGCCTCGACATCGACCACCAGTTCCTGCTGGCCAAGCTCTCCTTTTATGAAGGGAAAGCCGAGGAGGGAGACAAGGTCATCCAGGAGATCCTTGACCAGAATCCGGGGAGCTTCGAAATCCTAAACAAGGCAGGCTTCTTCTATCTTTATAACCTGATCCGGGTAAAGGCGGCAATCGGCTATTTCGAGCAGGCCCTCGCCCTAAACCCCTCCCAGCCGGAGATCATCGTCCTCACCGGCCGTCTTAAGAGAGAGTATGTAGAGAAGATCAAGGACGTCTGGGCAGAAGGCCCTCACTGATCGTTCCGGGGGAGTAAAGGCCGCAGCTCTTCCAGCAATTTCTTGGTCTGCTCGTTGCGGAAGAGGTTGTAGTCCCGCCCATAGAAGTCCGCCGCCCGGGGATAATCCTTGACGATCAGATAGAACTTGGCCGCCCGGGTCAGGACAAAATGGTTCCGGGGATAGCGGCCGACGAGGTCCAGGACGATGCTCTCGCCTTCCGCCCGCCTCCCGGCAAAAGCCAGGTAATAAGAATAATTGAAGGTGGAGTGCAGCGACTGACCACCAGGCCGTTTGGACAACTCGCTGAAATAATATTCGGCTTTGGCAAAATCCTTTTGAAACGCATAGTACATCGCCAGCTCTTCATAGATCCTGGCCTGCCACATAGGAAAGAGCGGATGCGTTTTCGCGGCCAGGACCTGGTCGAAGATCTGAAGCGCCTTCTTTTCGTCTAGGGGAAGGGTCTTGATCCCCACGTTGAACCGGGCGATGAGGTCTTCCCGGTCGACCCGTTTGATCCCCAGCCAGAATCCGTTTTCATCGCGGCCGAAGAGTTCGCTCTTGGGATAGATCTCGACCGTGTAAGCTATCGCCAATAGTCCCAGGAGAGCGCAGGCGACGGACCGGGGACGAATCAACCGGAAACCGAAATGAACCAGGCCGGCGATAAACACGGCCGAGGGAAGATAGAGGAACCGCCAGGCAACGAGGGACAGGGTCAGCGAAGAGAAGATGACGGCGATCGAGGGCAGCATAAAAAGGATGAAGGCGAAAAGGAGGAAGGGGGCATCGGCTGTCCTCCGATTCCTGTCGAGGACAAGAACGAGCGAAACCGCGAAAAGAGCGGTGATCAGAAAACCGAGGCCTGTATACGCCGCGTTCCCGAATACCGGCCCGGAATCTACGGTCACGCTCAGGTCAAACGGGATAACCAGCCGCGCCGTATAAAAACCGATGGTGGAGAAGAAATCGAGGATGGACCGGCCGGAGAAAGCGGGCGCGCCGTGCCCAAAAGCCAAGGACCTGAGGAAGAACCAGACAACAGCGCTCAAGGCAAACGGGAATGAAAACGGCAGGAGATCTTTCCCCTTCATCCCCTTCCGCCACAGAACGATGAGGAACAGGCCGGGTAGCAGGAAAACATTCTCTTTGGCCAGGAGCCCGCCCAAGAAGAAAAGCGCAGAAAGCACTAGCCGGGCGCGGCTTTTATTCTTCAGAAAGTTGAGAAAGCACAGGGCCGAGAGCGCCGCGAAGAGAAAAGAGAGGAGGTCTGTCCGGCCCGAGATCCAGGCCACATTTTCGAAGTGTGGGGGGAAAACCGAGAACAGGAGTGCGCCGGCAAAAGCGGGCACCCGGCCAAGTCCGACCCGGAGAAGGATGAAAAGCAGGAGGATAGAGTTGACGACCTGGAGGAGGATGTTGGTGAGATGGAAAGCGGCTGTGTTGAGACCCCAAAGTCTGAAGTCCAGCCAGTAGGACAGCGAGGTCAGGGGGCGGTAGAACTGCCGTCCCCGGTCGATCCTGAGGCTGTTGTCGTCGGTTCCCGAGAAACCGCCGAAGGGACTCCGCCAGAAATCCAGGAGAAAACGGGCCCCGAGGAGGTTGGAGTTCTCGCTGATGAAATACTTGTCATCCCAGAGGAAATCGCCTGACATAGAGGGGAGGAAGATGAACAGGTTGACCGTCAAAAGGAGGAGGATGAATATCAGGAGGGAGCGGCGGGGATCTTCGGGATCTTGGAGAGACGGGCCGGTCAAAGGGGTTCCTCGACGCGCCTTTCTTAACAGAAGACGCAGGAACTGTCAAATCGTTTTGCCGGCAGGCCGCGCTATGTCTGGCCGAGCTGCCCGGCTTTGGGGGCATGAATCCAGGAGCCGTTCCAGATGATCAGGTCCTCGTTGAAACTAGGCAGGGCCGTCAGCTCGAAATAGGCGGTCAGGGGGTCCATCGCGTCAAAAGAAACGGGAGTCTGCTGCCTGTCCCTTCCGAAAGACACGATGATAAAATCATCGGGTCCCGTTGCCGTCACGCCGCCGAGGCCGACCGCGCTGATGGCATCAGTTCCGCAGTAGACATAAAAGGATGTCCCCCACTGGTCGATCAGGGGGATCGCTTTCACATAAAAAGGCCTCAGCTCTTCTATGAAACTGGACCCGGCGACCATAGCCCCGCTTTGCTCCGGGGCATAACCGACGTCGGTTATATAATCGATGATCGATTTGGCGATGCCGTTCATGTCCTGCATCGTCCCCTTCTGTTTGGCCTTCTGGATAGAAGCTACAAACTGGGGGATGAGAAGGGCCGCCAGAATTCCGACGATCACCACCACAATCAGCATCTCGATCAGCGTAAATCCTTTGCTTTGCTTGGACATCTCTCTAGCCTCACCTTCATCACCCGTTTCGGGCATTTCACCCGACATGAAAACGGGCGGCAAGGGTATCCTTGCCGCCCGTTCGAGGTTGACTTCCTGATGTTCTCTGTGAGTCTCTCTCACTCAGGCGACATCAAGTGTTGCCGAGCTGGGCCGACTTGGGAGCATGAATCCAGCTGCCGCTCCAGTTGACCAGGTCGTTATCGAAACTGGTCATCCCGGTGATGGAGAAATAGGCGGTGGCGGGATTCATAGGATCAAAGGCAATAGTGGTCTGCGACTTGTCGCGGCCGTAGGAGGCGACAAGGAAGTCATCCACTCCGCAGTTGGTTACGCCGGTGTAGACGCCTTCAGCGGCGCTGCCGCAGTAGATATCAAACGGCGTGCCCCACTGGTCATTCTGGGGAAGAACTTTGAGATAGAACCCGCTCAGGTCGGCGTAAAGGGAATCCCCGCCGGTAAGCGGTCCGCTGTGAGCAGGAGCCGTGCCGTTGTCGGTGATGAAGTCGGTGACGGCCGTGGCGATGGAGTTGATGTCCTTCATCGTGCCCTTCTGCTTCGCCTTCTGGATGGCGGCGAGGGCGTTGGGGATGAGCAGGGCGGCCAGGATGCCGATGATCGCGACAACGATGAGCAGCTCGATCAGCGTGAAACCTCTCATTTTTTTAAGCATTAAAAAACCTCCTTCGAAGATTGTTGCCCCCGTTCAGGTGGGCAACTAGACTTTAGCAATAATCATGCCAGCCGGCGATAAATTTAAATCGTTGAAAATAAATAGTTTAAATGCCATGTTTTCCAAGACATTAATTTCAAGTTAACATTTTTTGTCATTATTTGTCAAAAAATGGCAATATCAGAGCTGCGGCTTGTATTCCGCGCTCGCTTCTTCCCTCTCCAGTCTGTCTGCCTCTTTCAGCCCGAACTTGTCGATCAGATGGCGCAGAGACCGGTAGCTTACCCCCAGGAGCGAAGCCGTCTTCCGCAGGTTTCCGCCCGAGAGCATCCGGGCCTCACCGATATATTTTTTGGAGACGTCGTCGAGATGGGTCATCAGGTTGAAGTTCGGCGGGATAAGGGCCTGCCTGATCTCCTTCTTAGGAGGAAATACGATCTCCCTAGGCAGGCTGGCGCCGGTGACGGTCTCGCGGTCTTCGATGGCCACCACCCGCTCGATGACGTTCTCCAGTTCTCGGACGTTGCCGGGCCAGGCGTACATCTCGAAGTAGTTGAATACTTCCGGGGCGATCCTCTTCATCTTTTTCTCCATCTGCTGGCAGTACTTCTGAAGGAAATGGTTGATAAGGAGGGGGATATCCTCCGTCCTCTTGCGCAGCGGCGGCATCTCGAAGGCGATTACGTTCAGCCGGTAGTACAGCTCTTCGCGGAATTTCCCCTCCCCGATCCTCTGCTTAAGGTCCAGGTTTGTCGCGGCGATGATCCGCACATCCACGGGGATCTCCTCCGTCCCGCCCACCCGCCGGATCTTCCTTTCCTGAAGCGCCCTGAGGAGCTTTACCTGGGTCCAGGGCGAGGTTTCGCCGACCTCATCCAGGAAGAGTGTCCCCCGCGTCGCGACTTCGAACATCCCCTTCTTGTCGGCTACGGCGCCGGTGAACGACCCCCTGGCATGACCGAAGAGCTCGCTCTCCAGGAGGTTCTCGGGCAGGGCGGCGCAGTTGATCGAGACGAACGGGTTCTCGCCCCGCCGGCTGAGTAGATGGAGCGCCCGGGCGGCCATCTCTTTCCCCGTCCCGCTCTCGCCGGTGATCAGGACGGTCGAGTCCGTCCCGGCCGACTTTTCGATCAGGCTGTAGACTTCCTGCATCGCTTTGCTCTTGCCGATCATGTTTTCAAACGAGTATTTCTCCTGGAGGTTCCGTTTGAGGAGGATGTTTTCCTCCTTGAGCCGCCTCTTCTCGAGTTCCTGGGCGATAATGATCTTGAGCTCCTCGACGTCGAACGGCTTGAGGATATAATCGATGGCCCCGGCCTTGAGGGCTTCGACGGCCTGTTTCAGGCTCCCGTAGGCGGTGATCATGATCACCGGGATCTCGGGCCTGTTCTCCCGGACGTACTTGAGGACCTCCATCCCGCTGATCTGGGGCAGCTTGATGTCGCAGATGAGGAGGTCGAGTTCTTCGTTCTCCAGAATGTCGAAGACCTTGGTCGGCGCCAGGCAGGTCTTGACACGGTAGCCCTCTTTCTTCAGGACCACGCTGAGGAGGTCGAGTAGGCTTTTCTCGTCATCGATGATCAGAATGTTTTCCATTGTTCGTCCTTATCATCCGCGCAACGGCATCGCCTTCTCGTCCTTTCTTACGGCGCAACCTCCAGAACGGCGGTCCTCCGCCGGGCCTCCTTCAGCGGGAAGACCAAGTTGATTTCTGTGCCCTTCCGCGGCTCCGACGAAACCTCGATCCGGCCGTCATAATCGTCGACGATGCTGCGGACGACCGCCAGACCCAGCCCATGGCCGTTCTCGAAACGCGAGAAGAACGGCTCGAATAAGCGCTCTTTCTCCTCTTCCGTCAGGCCCCGGCCCGTGTCCGCAAACCGGACCCGGACGTTCTTTTTCTTGTCCTGGAAGAAATCGACGCTCAGGGTTCCGCCCTCGGGCATGGCTTTAGCCGCATTCTTGGCCAGATTCCAAAAAACCTGCTTGAACTGGTTCGGGTTGCCGTAGTAGTCCACTTTGGCCGAGGGATAATTCCCGGCCAAGAGGTGCCGTCCGTCGAGCTCTCCGCTGGCTCGCAGCAGGGCCAGCGTTTCCTCGAGGATCTCCGGCAGGTTGATCCAGGAGAAGACCTGCGGACCGGGCGAGGCCAGGTCCAAGAACTGCTCGATGGACTGCGACACGCGCTCCGATTCCTTGACGACGATATCCATCAAGCTCCTCTGCTCCTCGTCCAGGCTGAGTTCTCCGCGGAGCACCTGGACGGCGCCGGAGATGGCCGCCAGGGGGTTGCGGACCTCGTGGGCGAGCTGGGCGGAAAACCGGCCGGCCGTGGCCAGCCGCTCCTTGATCTCCAGTTCCTTCTGGGCCAGGTGAAGCTCCTCCCGCGTCTTGCGCAGGCCGTTGGCCAGATAGTTAGCCAGGAAGGCCATCAGGAACATCAGGCTCCAGGCCAAGAACATCGAGAAAATGACCAGGCCCAAAGAACGCTCCCTGTATTGTTCGGGACTAAAATAGGGGATGATCCCAAAGTACAACCCGTCCACGAGGAGGCCGAAGAGGATGGCCGACAGGCCGGCCGTGATGAAGGCGGCGCGGTTATCGAGGACGATGCTCGCCGCCACGACGGAAAAAACGTAGAGCAGGTACAGGGAACCCGACAGCCCGCCCGAGATGTAGACCAGCGCGGTGATGAGAAGGAGGTCGATAACGGTCTGGACGTAGGCCTGGACCGGATACTCTTTCCGCCAGGAATAGAACCCGAGGTAGACGAGCGAGAGGAAGTAGGCCAGGAAGACGAGATAGTAGAATGGGACGACCGGGATGAAAGCGCTCGTCGACGACTGGATGATCACGACCGCCACCAGGATGGAGGTGACGGCGATCGCTCGGATGAGGATAAACCAGAAGATATGCCGCTTTTGAGTTTTCATCCGGCCTCAGAACTGCTGCATCAGGCTGAAAATCGGCAGATACATGGATATGACCAGCGACCCGACCATGCCGCCGACGGCGATGAGGAGGACGGGCTCCATGATGGAGAGGAGCGAGGCCACCGAGGCATCGACCTCCTCGTCATAGAAGTCGGCCAGCTTGGTCAGCATTTCGTCCAGCGTCCCCGTCGCCTCGCCGACACTGACCATCTGGGTCAGCATGAACGGAAAATGCCCCGTCTCTTTCAGGGCGTCGGTCAGGCTCTTCCCTTCGGACACCTTCTGCCTCGAATCCAGGACGGCCGTTTCGAGCAGCACGTTGTTCGCCGTGGAGGAGGTGATCTTTAGGCTCTCCAGCATCGGCACGCCGCCGGAGACGAGGGTGCTCAGAGTCCGGGTGATCCGGGAGATGGCGACCTTGCGAAGAAGCTCCCCGAACAGGGGGATCTTCAAGATCCAACGGTCGGTCATCCACCGCCCTTGGGGTGTCCTCCGGAAATACCGGAACCCGATGACGAGGCCGATGATCCCGATGAAGATGAACAGGATGTAGTTGGAGACGAAGCGGCTCAGGGCGATGATGAACGCCGTCAGGGCCGGCAGCTGCGCTCCCAGTTCCGTGAAGATCGAGGCGAATACGGGGATGACCTTCCAGAGCAGGAAGATAGCCACCACGACCGCGAAGACGACGATGGCCACGGGATAGATCATCGCTTGGCGGACCTTGGACCGCAGCCGGACGACCTTCTCGATGAATTCGGCCAGCCGGCGGAGCATGATGTCCAGCGAACCGCTCTGCTCGCCCGAAGCGATCAGGTTGCAGTAGAGGTCATCGAAGGCCTTGGGGAACTTCCGCTTCGCCTGGTTGAGCGTTGAGCCGGCCTCGACGTCCTCCCGGATAGTGTTGATGACCCGTTTAAAATATTTGTTCTTGGTCTGCTCGGAGAGGATGTTGAGGCTCTGGATGAGGGGCAGCTCGGCGTCGATCAGGACCGAGAGTTGCCGGCTGTAAACGGCCAGTTCCTTGAGCTTGACCTTCTCCCGCTTGAAGAACGGGATGGAGAAGCCCACCCGCTTGGGAGCGATGCTCATGACCTGGATCTGCTCTTTCTGCAGGATTCGGGTCACTTCCTCGGGGGACGTCGCCACGCGCTCCCCTCCGACCGTGTCTCCGTAACGATTCTTGCCTTTCCAAACATAGATTGCCATGTGCCACTCCTTATCTTCGATGATTGCCCTGGGAGGCATTGACGGACGCCGTTTTGAGGCCTTCTTTTCTCTGGATGATTTCCGTCAGCTCCTCAGGGAAGGAGGTCACGCTCATTGCCGTCTCCAGCGTGATCGCTTTCCTGAAATACAGGCTGGCCAGGGACTGGTTGAAGGTCATCATGCCGAACTTCTCCTGGCCCATTTGCATGGATGAATAGATCTGGTGGATCTTGTTCTCCCGGATCAGGTTGCGGATGGCCGGGTTGGGGATGAGGATCTCCATGGCCAGCACCCGGCCTTTTCCGTCTGCCCGCGGCAAGAGAGACTGAGTCACCACGCCCTCGAGGGTCATGGAGAGCATGATCCGGACCTGGGACTGGTACTGGGAGGGGAAGATGTCGATGATCCGGGAGATGGACTCGGCGGCCGAATTGGTATGCAGCGTCGAGAAGGTGAGATGGCCCGTCTCGGCGACGCGCAGGCAGGCTTCCACCGTCTCGTAGTCGCGCATCTCGCCGACGAAGACGACATCCGGGTCCTCCCGCAGGACCGACCTCAGGGCATTGGAGTAGGACAGCGTGTCGACAAACAGCTCCCGCTGGTTGATGATCGACTTCTTGGGCACGAAATAGTACTCGATCGGGTCTTCGATGGTGATGATATGAACGCCCCGCTCGATATTGATGTGATCGATCATGCAGGCGATGGAGGTCGACTTGCCGCAGCCGGTCGGCCCGGTCACGAGGACCAGTCCGCGCGGCAGGTAGCAGAGCTGGGCGATGCGCTGGGGGATGCCGAGCTGAGCGAAGGTCCACATCGTCGGCAGGAACCGCCGGAAGGCCCCGGCCACGGCGCCCTTCTGCATGAAGACGTTGGCGCGGAAGCGGCCCAAATCCTTGATCCCGAAGGAAAAGTCGAGCTCGAGTTTCTCTTCGAACTGCCTCTTCTGGCGGTCGTTAAGCACGCTGTAGATGACCTGCTTAGTCTCCGACGGTGTCATCGCCGGCTGGTCGACCGACTTCAGGACGCCGTGGACGCGGATCCGCGGCGGGANNTGGGCCCGCAACAGGATCTGTTCCCGCATCTCATCATCGACGGGCATGACTTCATACAGGGCGATCCGGCCCTTGTAGCCTGTGTTATTGCAGTAGTCACAGCCTCCACTCTTCCACACCTGGACCGATTTCACCTCTTCGGGCAGAAAGCCGATATCGAGGAGCGCCTTCTCCGGGAGCTT
>DQHV01000256.1 GCA_003524335.1 Candidatus Aminicenantota bacterium
GCTCCGCTGCGGAGGGCTTTCTGAGGGACTCTCCCTCGCCCTGGGCCCGTAGGTAATCCTAAATAATGGTTGTTAGGGGGAGATTGACTTGGCTCCCGAAACGGCCATAATAGGAAGTCTCTCTGAACCGCCCCAGAGGTGAATGATGTTCGAACAGCTATCCGCCAGGCTCGAGAAGGTCCTGAAGTTCGTCCGGGGGGAAGGCACGATCACCGAGAAGAACATGGCCGAGGCCCTGCGGATGATCCGTTTGGCCCTCCTCGAGGCCGACGTCAATTATAAAGTCGTCAAAGAGCTCATCGAGAAGATCCAGTCCAAAGCCCTGGACCAGAAAGTGATGGATAGCCTCACTCCGGCCCAGCAGGTGATCAAGATCCTCCGCGATGAACTGACGGCCGTTCTCGGCCAGGAGGCCAAACCCTTGCGCTTCTCCGGCCAGCCCCCTTCCATTTTTATGATGGTCGGTCTCCAGGGCTCCGGAAAAACGACATCCTGCGGCAAGCTGGCCAAGTGGTGCCTCACCCTCCAAAAAAACCCGCTACTCGTCTCTTTCGACCTGAAAAGGCCGGCCGCTCAGGACCAGCTCCAGATGATCGCCGGCCAACTCGGCCTGCCCTTCTACGAGATGAGCCGGGAGAAGATGGCCTCGCCCCAGAAGGCCCTTAAGGACCTTATCACCCACACCAGGAATCGGGGCTATGATCCGCTCATCGTGGACACCGCCGGACGGCTCCATATCGATGAAGACCTGATGACGGAGCTTCGCCTGGTCAAGGATGCCCTCCAGCCGTCCGAGATTATCTATGTCGGAGACGCCATGACCGGCCAGGACGCAGTGCGTTCCGCCCAGGCCTTCGAGGAGAAGATCGGGCTGACCTCGGTTATCCTGACCAAGCTCGACGGCGACGCCAGGGGAGGAGCCGCCCTTTCCATCGTCACAGTCACGGGAAAGCCCATTACCTTCGTGGGGACCGGTGAGAAGTACGACAAACTCGAAGTCTTCCACCCCGACCGGATGGCCTCCCGCATCCTGGGCATGGGCGACATCCTCAGCCTGATCGAGAAGGCCGAACAGGAAGCAGATGGCAAAGAGGCCGAAGAGATCGCCCGCAAGCTAAGCCAGGAGGAGTTCACGCTCGAGGATTTCCGGAAGCAGCTCCGGCAGATCAGGAAGATGGGCTCCTTTTCCCAGATCCTGAAGCACCTCCCCAGCGGCGGCATGTTTAAAAATCTTGCCGGTGTGGACATGGACGACCGGAAGATCCTCCACTTTGAGGCCATGATCGGTTCGATGACACCCCGGGAGCGCGAGGACCCCAGGATCATCGACGGCCGGCGGCGGCTGCGCATCGCCAAGGGAAGCGGCCGTCCGGTCTTCGAGGTCAACCAGCTCCTCAAGCAGTTTCTGGAGATGAAAAGGATGATGAAGAAATCTCAGTTCAAGAAGATCATCTCCAGCATCCCCCGCTCCCGCTAGGGGGTGATTCTCAGAGGCTTGCCAGGTGGCGCCACTGGGCCCTTTCTTCTATACCGCATCCGAGACCGAAGAGAAATTAAACCCCTTTACCTTGAGGGCGGGGATAACCGCGGATTGGCCGGTTTCGCCGCCGACTACCCTTCCCGGACGCGACATCATTTCCACATTTCGCAACACATTCACCGGGCTCTCGTTGAACCTGAAATTGTTCACCGGATGGCTCACCTTGCCGTTTTCAATCCAGAAAACGCCGTCCCTTGTGAGCCCCGTCAGCAGAAGAATCATGGGGTTCAAGTCTCTGATATACCATAGCCGGCTCACCAAGACTCCCTTTTTTGTGGACTTGATCAGGTTCTCGAGTGTCTGGTTCTCACCTTCCATGATGATATTGGACGGGAAGGGGACAGGCCCGCGTCCCTTCTTTTCGGCCCAAAACCTTGTATAGATCAAATTTTTGACCGCGCCCTTTTCGATCCAGACCGTCTTGTTGACAGGCAATCCGTCCTCTCCGATCGGGAAAGCCGGGTTTTCGGGGGAGGCCGGGTCGCTGTAGATTGTGATCTTGGGCGAGACAAGCTTCTCGCCCAGCCTGTTCTTGCCTTCGTCGAGAGAAAGAAAACTCCGCCCTTCATCCGCCTCCCGGGCTGTGAAGTTGTAAAGTAAAAACCAGACCATATCGGCGGCGGCCGCAGGCTCAAGGATAACCGTATACTTCCCCGGAGCAAGAGATTTCGGGCTTCTCGAATCCAGGGCTTTTTTCATAGCCCGATCGGACAGCTCTTTGGCCGCTATCTTGCTCACATCCTCCGCTTCGGCCGACGCCCAACCGGAGCCGCCCTCACTTTTAAGCGTATTGCTGTAATACGAGCGCGTCGAGTTGAGAAAATAGTAGAGGCCTTTTGAATTCAGGCCGGCCCCGGAGGAAGAGCTCGTTTCAAAGAAGCCCGCTGCGGTCATGTTCTGCTCTTTGGCCTTCTCGATGACGGAGATGATCGCATCGGCCCGCCGGCCGGGCGAGAATTCGGCCGTGCCGGGGAAATATAACGCCGGGACTTTCGGATAGGTCTGAGGCCCGAGGGAAGGCATGAGTTCCGAGTTTTCAGGGGCCACGTCCGCCAGGGCATCGGCTCGGCTGACCGCTTCCCTGATTTTTTCTTTGTTGAGTTCGTTGACTGCGGCGATCCCTCTCTTTTTGCCTTTCGTCACCTCGACATAGAGATTCAGACGACTATAGACACCGTTGGTGGTTATGGCGTTGTTGGCAAATCGGGTAGAGCCCGTCTCGTTGGCCGAGAGGCCGACATTCATCTCTTTGCCCGGGTTTTCGGCGATAATCCCTTCTAGCAGACTTTTGATTTCTTTTTCCTCGAGAATCATAATTTCCCTCCACCGCTGATGATGTTGACCCGGCGGAACCTGGCCGGGGCGCTTCCATGTCCCATTCTGGCCGATTGCCCCGGCTCTCCTTTTCCACAGCCGAAGACACCCCAGTTTTCCCAGTATTCCTGGGAGCAGACCGCATCGAGCGAACCCCAGAAATCGGTGGTCTTGGACTGGTAGGCCACGTTTTTGACCATTTCGCCGACCTTGCCGTCCTTGATCTCCCAGACAGCATCCCCGCCGAACTGGAAATTATACCTCTGCTGATCGATGCTGAAGCTTCCCGTCCCGTCAAAGAGCAGCCCGTCCTTGGTGTCTGAGATCAATTGATCCAGAGTCAAAGGCTTGTCTCCGGGCTTAAGCCAGATATTGGGCATTCGCTGCAGAGGGAAGGACGACCAGGAATCAGCATAGGCGCAGCCTTTGGATTCCTTTTCCTTGACGAATCTGGCCAGCTCGCGCGTTGTCTGATAGCCGACAAAGATCCCGTCTTTAATGATGAAAAATCTTCGGGCTTTAACACCGTCGTCGTCATACCCGGCCGTGGCCAACGCTCCGGGCAGCAGTTTGTCGCCGACAATGTTCAGGAGCGGCGATCCATACTTGAGGGTCCCGAGCTTATCCGGGGTGACAAAAGTCGTCCCGGCATAATCCGCTTCCCAGCCGAGAGCCCTGTCCAGCTCGGTGGCATGGCCGATGCTTTCATGCATCGTCAAGCAGAGGTGGGAAGGCATGAGGATCAGGTCTTTTTTCCCGGCCGTTCCTTCTTTGGTCTTCAACTTTTGCACCGCCTCCTCAGCCGTTTTCCGCGCTTTCTCGATCCAGTCGACGGATTCGATGAGCTCGTAGCCTTTCTGTTCCGGCGGAACCTGGATGGAGCGCGTTTGGGAATCGCCGGCTCCCACGGCGACGGCCGTAAAATTGGGGTAAGTAAACATGAGGTCCTGCTCGATGAAGGACCCTTCCGTAGAAGCGAAGTATTTTGCGATCTCATTAAAATTCAGGAAGGCGGTCGCCACCTTGATGCCATCGACCTTGAGCATCTCTCCATTGATTCTAAGGATGAGATCGATCTTCTTTTCCATCGGAATCTTAAATGGGTTCTTTTGGATAGGCGACTGCCAGTGGTCCTGATAAGCCGGCTCCGGGACGAGCTCCACGGGCTGTTTCAGCAGGCGCGAGCTCGCCTTGGCCACTTCAACGGCGAGGGCCGCTATCCTCTGGATCTCCTCTTTTTCGAGACGGAAGCTCGAGGCGAATCCCCAAGCGCCATTGACTATTGCCCTTATCCCAAACCCCGCATCTTCGGTGTCCGCAGTGGTCTCTATCCGTTTATCGCGGCCAAAGATATACTGGTTCCGGTTGCGGCAGAGACGGATGTCCGCATAGGAAGCTCCTTTAAACTTGGCGGTGTCCAAGGCCAATTCGGCCAATTCTTTCATTCCTTCCTCCTCAGAGTTCAAAAAGGACTATTCTTCTCCACGGCTCGGCCGTCCTGAAATGGCCGATCTCTCGCTTAATCTCGTTGGCTGAGAGTCCCCGGAAATCCCTATAGACTTCCTCCCTTATTCTATAGTCCGGCGGATTGATGTCGAAGGTTGCGTCCCTTTTCCCCACGGCTCATCCATGATGATGAAGAAATCCAGGTCGTTCTCATAAACTTGCCAAGAGACTTCGGCTCTCTCTGAGAAGGATCGTTTCGATGGCCGGCGAGAAGGGGAAGAGGGCATAGAATTTAGGGGCGAAGTAGCAGGCGTAATCATCGGGCGTGCCAAAGGCCCGCCTCGTCGGCAGATAACCGATGTCCCCATTCGCATATCCGGCCGTTATCAGGTCAGGCCAACTCCTGCGGAGCTTCAATCCATAGCGGCAGAAAACCTCGCCGGGAAGCCCGAGGATTTTCAGGCCGCCTATGGCTATCGCCTGGACGGGGACATTCTCCATCCAGGGGGATTTCCGGAAGGCGGCCTGCTGTTTCTCCGCCCTCTCCCTCCAGGAATGGATGATCCGCCGGACCCGGGGGAATTCCCGGTTGGATTCGATGGCCGCTTCCGCTTCCTTTTTCAGGTCTCCCTTGGGTGGGACGAGGAGGGGGAGGCGAATCCTCTTCTCTGCAGCCCTCAGGCAGGCCTCTGGTTCGAAGACGGAACGGTCTGCCACTTTCTGCGCTCTGGCCGCCAGGACGTTGCCATAAAGATCGAGGTCGGCGGCTGCCGCGCCCAGCCTCCTGTTCAAGTAGACAACCGGGTCGATATCACCGCAGAATCCTTGGAGAAAGAGGCCGCGGTCGCCGCCGCCTTCGAGCTCGCGGACCAGAGCGCCGGGCCAGTCCGCGGAAACCTCCTTGGTCGGCCCGAGTGTCACGGCATGGCAGG
>DQHV01000327.1 GCA_003524335.1 Candidatus Aminicenantota bacterium
GAGATCTGCCAGTTCTGGCAAAAGCCGCAGCGGAAGTTGCAGCCCGGGGTGGCGATCGACAGCGCTTTCGAGCCGGGCAGGAAATGATAGAGGGGCTTCTTTTCGATGGGATCGACGTGGGCCGCGATGACCTCGCCGTAAACGAGGGTCACGAGCCGCCCGTCGCGGTTCTCCCGGACGGCGCAGACGCCGAGCTTTCCCGGCTTGATGACGCAGCGGTGGGCGCAGAGATGGCAGGCGACATCGCCGTCCTGAGCCGGGTCCCAGAGCATGGCTTCGCGGGTCATCGCGTCCTGAGCTCGGGAAAGAATTTCACGGCCGAAGGGCAGAGCTTGCGGAGAAAGCACTCCGGACAATTCGGCCGGCGGGCCTGGCAGATGGCCCGGCCGTGCTCGACGAGAAGGAAANNACGACGTTCGCGGTCTTGCGGGCGACCCCGGGAAGGGTCAGGAGCTCCTCCATGGAATCCGGGACGACGCCGCCGTATGCCTCCTGGATCCTCTGGGCGGCGCCGATGATGTGCTTGGCCTTGTTCCGGAAGAAGCCGGTGGAGTGGATCTCCCGCTCGAGCTCGGCCCGGTCGGCCCGGGCGAAGGCCTCGGCCGTCGGGTACTTCCGGAACAGGGCCGGCGTGACCGTGTTGACCAGCTTGTCCGTGCTTTGGGCGGCCAGGATCGTGGCCACGAGGATCTCGAGCGGATTGCCGAACTCGAGGGCGGTCCGGACCCGCGGATAGTGCTTCCGGAGCGACCGGATGATCGGCTTGATGCGCAGCCGCGCGGCGTCCATGCGCGCCTCCATGCCGTCCGGCTCAGGGGCCGACGTGGAAAAGGTCCTGGGCGATGTGGAAATCCTCGACGTCGTAATAGTCGGGGAACCTGCGGATGAGATCAAGCTCGGCCCGGATCATGGCCTGGTGGCTCCGCTCGACCCGGCCGAGATAGGCCAGGGTCCTGCGGCCGGCCTCGTCCTCCGCCCTCTCGCCGGCCTCGCTGTAATAGGCCTCGGCGGTCTCCTCGGCCTTGAGGGCGGCCTCGAACAGGTCGGGGACGCCCGGCTCCGCGGGGAGCGCGACGCCGATCGGCGGCATGAGCGAGGATTCGGGCGCGTCCTGGGGCTGGCCGGGGTATTTCTGCGCGAGGAGCCTCTCGAGGATCTTCTTGTGGTGCTCTTCCTCGAGGGCCAGGAACTTGAGCTTCTGGACGAGGAGGACGTTCTTGACCCGGCTTTGGAGCCGCGAGTAGAACGCGGCGGCGTCGATCTCCGAGCGGACCGCCACGCTCAGGATCTGCCAGGCGGTAAGGTTTTTGTCGATGGACATGGGTACCTCCTCCGGGCCGCGCTCAGAAGGCGACGAACTTGTCCTTGGCCGTGCCGCAGACGGGGCACTTGTCCGGAGCGTCGCCTTCCATGGTGAATCCGCAGACGGAACAAACGTGAATGGCCTTGTATCCGATGTCGCGGCCCGAGGCCGCGGCCTCGCGGGCGGCCCGGTACATCCCGGCGTGGACCTTCTCGGCGGCCAGGGCGTAGCCGAAGAACGTCTCGGCGGACTTCTCGCCTTGGCTCTGGGCCGTGACGATGTAGGTGGGGTACATCTCGTCGATCTCGAAGGACTCGCCGCCGACGGCCGCGTCGAGGTTGTCCTTGGTCGTGCCGAGGCCGCCGAGGATCTTGACGTAGTTCGACGCGTGGACCTGCTCGGCGTAGGAGTTGGCCTTGAAGGTCCGGGCGATGTTGGGCAGCTTCTCGGTCTCGGCTTTCCAGGCGAAGGCGGCATACTTGACATGGGCCTGGCTCTCGCCGGCGAGGGCGGCCTTGACGTTCTCTTCGGTCATCTTCTTCATGAATGGGACTCCTTCTTGGAGATATCAGGATATTCTGAGCATGGCCTGGATCGCGCCCCGGGCCCTGTCGGCGATATCGGGGGGGACGGCCACGCGGAAAGTGTCGGTCTCGAGGGCCCGCAGGACCTTGGCCAGCGTCGTCTTCTTCATATTGACACAGAGGGCGGTCTCGCGGGCCGGGTAGAAGGTCACGGACGGGTTCTCTTTCGCTAAGCGATAGATGATGCCTTTCTCCGTGCCGATGACGATCTCGCGGCACGACGTCGTCCGGGCCTCGAGGACCATCTTCCCGGTCGAGAGGGTCTTGTCGGCGAGGGCGATGACGTCGAGGGGGCATTCGGGGTGGACCCAGACCTCGGCCTTCGGGTGGAGACGCCGGGCCTCCTCGATGTCCAGCGGCGTGAACCGGTGATGAACATAGCAGTAGCCGTCCCAGCCGATGATCCGCTTGCCCGTCTCCCGGGCCACATAGGCGGCCAGGTTCTTGTCGGGGACGAACAGGAGCTCGTCGACGCCGAGCGAGTTGACGACGCTCACGGCGTTCGAGGAGGTGCAGCAGATGTCGCTCTCGGCCTTGACCTCGGCGCTCGTGTTGACATAGCAGACGACCGGCAGCCCGGGGTATCGCGCTTTCCAGGCCCGGAGCTCGCGGCCGTTGATCATGTCGGCCATGGGACAGCCGGCCTCGATCTCGGGGAGGAGAACGGTCTTCGCGGGCGACAGGATGGCGGCCGTCTCGGCCATGAAATGGACGCCGCAGAACACGATGACGCCGGCGGCGAGGTCGGCCGCCTTGCGGCTGAGCTCGAGGGAATCGCCCACGAAATCGGCCGCGTCCTGGACCTCGGGGACCTGGTAGTTGTGGGCCAGGATGACGGCGTTCTTGCGGCTCTTGAGCTCGCCGATCTTCTCCAGGACGTCCATCCCGCTCATCCTCTTTCTCCCGCGCCGGAAGGTCTCAGGAAGCCTTCCCGAGCGGCGCGCCGCAGTGGATGCACTTCGCGTCGCCCTTCTTGGTGATCCCGCTGCAGGCGGGGCATTCCTCGAACTCGACATGACAGGCCCGGCAGAAGGCCTTGTTCTCTTCCTCGAGCGCCGTGTCGCAGTAAGGACAGGCGCAGGCTTCGCCCTCGTGCTCATGAAGGTCGCCGGCCGGCGCCGCGGCCGGGACGCGGCCGGCCCGCTTGTCCTCGTAGTTCTTGATGGCCTCGTGGAGGGCGTCGGCGCCGAGGTTGGAGCAATGCATCTTGTTCTTGGGCAGGCCGCCGAGCTCCTCGGCGACGAGGTCGTTGGTGATGGCCATGGCCTCGGCCAGGCTCTTGCCCTTGGCCATCTCGCTGACCATGCTGGAGACGGCGATAGCCGCGCCGCAACCGAAGGTCTTGAATTTCACATCTACAATGACGTTATCCTTGACCTTGATGGACATCTTCATAATATCGCCACACGCAGGATTTCCAACTTCCCCCACGCCATCGGCATCTGGGAATTCCCCCACATTACGAGGGTTTGCAAAATGATCCATGACCTTTGGGCTGTATTGCATATAAAACTCCTTATTTCTAATTTGTGAATATATATCTATCTTGTTTTTTACTTTTTCAGATTATACAGGGGCGACATTTGCCTTAAACGTTCAACAATGGGTGGCAATTTTTCTAAAACGTATTTAACATCCGACTCAGAATTGTCAATCCCTAAGCTGAAAAGAACTGTCCCCTGAGCGAGCGCAGCATCGACACCAGCAGCCATAATGACGTGGGACGCCTTGAGCGACCGCGAAGTACACGCAGAGCCACTTGAAATGGCAATCCCCTGCATATCCAGAAATAACAAAACCGATTCACCCTCAATATACTCTATACACAAACTGAGATTGCCCGGCAAACGATTCGTCTGATGTCCGTTGAGATACACATGATTGATGTTTTTCAGGATACCATCTCTTAGCTGATTTCTCAAGTTCTGTATTTTGTCTATGCGCTGTGACATTTCTAATTTTGCCAGTTCAGCCGCCTTGCCCATGCCAACAATTCCAACAATATTTTCAGTGCCTGCCCTGCGGCCGCCCTCCTGTATGCCGCCTTCCATAAAAGGAAGTATTCTTACCCCTTCTCTTAAATACAATGCACCAATCCCTGACGGACCGTTAAATTGATTAGCCGACATACTTAGGACATCAATATGGGAATCCAAAACATCAATAGGTATATTCCCCGCTGCCGCAATGGCATCTGTATGGAAAATAATACCTTTCTCCTTCGTAATAGTCCCGATTTCTTTTATTGGTTCAATCGTCCCAATCTCCCCATTGGCATACATAACAGAAACCATCGTTGTCGTTGGTTTAATAGCCTTTTTGACGTCATCAGGATTCACCATTCCATACTTATCAACTGGTAAGCAAGTAACTTCATATCCGGATTTTTCTAATGATTTCAAAGGGTTGAGTACAGAAAAATGTTCGATCTGGGTAGTGATAATGTGGTTTCCCTTCTTCTTGTGGGAAGCCAGTATCCCCTTTATGGCAAAATTGTTGGCCTCGGTACCGCTTGAGGTAAATGTGATTTCATTGGGTTTGGCATGAATCAGATTAGCTACTTGTGTCCGCGCCGTTTGTATGGCATCGCTGGTAATCCTTCCAAATTGATGCAGGTTAGAGGGATTGCCAAATCCCTCCTTTAAAAATGGTATCATAGCCTCCACCACATTAGGGTGTACGGGTGTCCCCGAGGCGTTGTCCATATATACTTTTTCCATAGGAAATTTCCCCTTCAAATTATTCCTTTTAAGTCCCCCTTAACAAAGGGG
>DQHV01000212.1 GCA_003524335.1 Candidatus Aminicenantota bacterium
CCATCAACAAGGAGTGGATCGCCCTTAGCGGGGCCAAGAAGGCTCGTGACCCCTTCCACACCTTAATGGGCGACCTGGGCACGAAGATGCCGGTCTATTTATGGGTGGAGTACGGCAAGAGCGCGGCGGATTACGCCGTCACCGAAGAGAAATTCTGGAAGGCGATGGGGGAGGAGGGCGCCGCGTTGTCGAAAAGGACCCGGGCGTTGATCAAAAAGATGGAATCGAAAACCGGGCGCTACCGCCCCGACCTCTCCTACGAGCCCAAAAGCAAATAGATATTTTTGATCGGGCAGCTCGGTGACGGAATCGGGGATGGGCAGACCATATAAACCGACCCAATCGTCGTGATCCGGGGTGTCTTCAACGATTCGTAGGAACTCAGGTCTTGAGATACGGCCGCCGCAGGCATAAAAAGCCACCCTTGGATCGCCCAAAGGATAAACGTCTTCCTTATCGCGCCCACCTCCTTATTGTCTGAGCCCATGTCCTATAGGGATTATTCCCCGCCGATCTGGAGAAGCTTGATCCGGAAAGTCGGCGCCGCCATCCTCTTGCTCAGGTCGAGGTCGTCGGCCACCATTTCGATCCCGTTGAGCATCTCATCCGCCGTCCCGGCAATAGTCAATCCCTTAACCGGGAAGGCGATCCTGCCGTCCTCGACCCAGAACCCGGACGCGCCGCCGCTAAAGTTGCCATTGACCGGGTTGATGCCGTAGCCGGTCACCTCTTTGACCAGGAGTCCTATCTTAGTCGCCTTGATGATGTCATCGGGCCTGACTTGACCGGCGGCCAGGTAGAACTGGTGGGGACCGATCCCCGGCAGGCTGGTGAACCCGCCCCGCGAGGCGTTTCCTGTGCTCCGGACTCCGGCCCGCTTGGCCACGATCGTGTTATACATGAAGCCCTTGAGCAGGCCTTTTTCGACGATGAGCCTCTTTTGGGTCGAAACCCCCTCACCATCGAACGGCTCGCTGGCCACGCCTTTCTCGAGCGTCCCGTCATCAACCAAAGTTACGAGCTCCGAGCCGATTTTCCGGCCCATCATTTTCCCCAGAAAGCTCGCTCCCTGCAGGACCCGCTCACCGTTGACCGCCCCCAGGATTCCGCCCAGAAGCGCATAACCCACGTCTGTGTGGAAGATGACGGCCGCCTTCGGCGTCTTGACCGGCCTGGGATCCAGCATCTCGTAGGCATCCCGCGCCGCCTTGGCCGCCACCTCCTCGGCCGGCTTGAGGTCCTTGTAAGAGCGCGCCCCGCAGAACTCGCCGCCCGAAGATTTCTGGTCCCCTTTCTCCGCCACCACGGAAACACCAAGGGAGCAGGCCGAAGACCGGTAGCTCTTGACCAGGCCGTTGGAGCTGGCGATGACGACTTCGCCCTCGGCCTCTCCGTATCTTGCCCCGTCGCTCTTGGTGATCCGGGAATCTTTCATGGCCAGCTGTTCTATTTTCTTAGCCAGGTCGATCTTCTGCTCCATCGGTATTTGGGCGATCTGGGGGTCATAGAGACCGGCGATTTCGGTCATCCCCATGTCGTCGGGGAGCACGTTGTTCGGGTCGGGTGTAGTGATTTTGGCGAACTCGATGGCCCGGCCGATAGCCTCCTCGAGCGCCCTTTCTCCGAGGTCATTGGAGCTGGCGAAGGCCATCTTGCCCTTGAGGAAAACCCGGAACCCGGCGCCGTAGGAGGCCGCTTCCTCCACGGTCTCGACTTCGCCCTTACGAACCTCAAGGCTGAGATTCCGGCCGTTCTCGATATAGACCTCGGCCGCATCAGCCCCTTTTTTCAGGCACTTCTTGACCAACTGTTCGGCTAATCCCTTGTAGTCCATCGTTTTCTCCATCTTTCGCCCTTATCTCGCCCGCGACCCGCCGACATTGATGCCCCGGATCCGGACCGTGGGCTGCCCCGCCGCGACTTCCGCCGCCTGACCCTTGCCGCAGATACCAGGACCGAAGTCCAGATCGTCTCCGACGGCATCGATTCCCTGGATGACGTCAAGGCAGCTTCCGATTAGGGTGGCACCTTTGACTGGGGTCGTCTTCCTGCCGTTTTCGATGAGGTAGACTTCCCGGCAGGTGAAGTTGAACACACCCGTCGTCGGGTTGACGCTCCCTCCGCTCAGGCTCTGGACATAAAGACCGCTCTTCGTCGAGGCCAGGATATCGTCCGGGTTGTCCTTGCCGCGGTCGATGAACGTGTTGGTCATGCGGACAATCGGGATGTTGCGGAAGCTTTCCCTGCGGCCGTTTCCGGTCCGCTCCATTTTGAGCTGCTTGGCCGAGAGGATATCGGTCATGAACTTGACCAGGACCCCATCCTGGATCAGGACGCTGCGCTTCATCTGAGTCCCTTCATCGTCATAGTTGGTCGTGCCGCGAAAGCAGGGGAGGGTGCCGTCGTCCACCATGGTAAACTTGTCGCTGGCGACTTTCTTCCCGAGTTTGCCGACGAAGACTCCGGTTTCCCGGGCGATGTTGTCTCCCTCGAGAGGATGACCGACGGCCTCGTGGACGAGGACGCCGCCCCAGCCGTTCTGCATGACCACGTCCATCTTCCCGGCCGGGGCATCCTTGGCCTCGAGCATGACGATGGATTCCCGGGCGCAGGTCCGGGCCGCATCCTCGGGCTTGAGCTCGTCGAACATCTCGATCCCGGAGTGCCGGCTCAGCCGCTCGCGTCCCATGTGAGAGGTGTTGCTGCCGACGCCGAGCGTTTGGACGATGAAGAAGAGGAGCGGCAGGTCATCGGTCAAGTAGAGGCCCTCACTGTTGGCGATGACGCGGCTGCGGACCTCGTCGTAGTAATTGATCGAGGCCATCTTGATCCGGGCGTCATAAGCCAGTGCGGCATCGTGGGCGCGCTTCATGATCTCGAGGCGCTTCTCGTCGGCAACCGTCTGGAGCGGGACCTTGACCGTGATGTAGGACGGCCGGCTGTCTACTTTGATATTCACCGGCTTGACGGTCTTCGCTCCCCGGGCCACAAAGGAGGCCACCTCGGCGGCCCGGATGAGCTTTTCTTGACTGATCTCATCCGTATAGGCGTAGCCGGTTTTGTCCCCCGAAAGCACGCGCACGCCGGCGCCTTGGCTGATCCCGAAGACGGCGCTCTTGAACTTGCCCTCCTCGAGCAGGATGGTGCGCGATATCCGGTGCTCGATATAGACCTCGCCGAACTCTCCGCCCTGGCTCAGAGCGTGGCGGATGACCCGGTTCAGGTCTTCGAGGTCGACTTTCGGCCTGGAGGCGGTGTCTCCGGCCAGGAGACTCCGGAGTAGAGCGGGCGTGGCCGCCAGAGCGACCCCTCCCTTGAGACTGAGTTCGAGGAACTTGCGCCGAGGGATGTCCTCGACAAAATAGCCCTGGAATTTCATTATGATTCCCCTCCTGGATGGATTTGAGATACCCGCAACATGAAGTGGGATTATAGCCCATCCCCTGCGAGAAATCCAAAATCGTTTTGTCCGTGATGACATGGCGAGTGCTTCGCGATAAGATGGGTGAACGCAGGGAGAATCAATAGATGGCCGAAAAGAAATGGATCAGGGTCTGGCTTCTTTCGATAGTTGGTTGCGTCACCCTCGCTCTCGGCGAGCAGAAACCCATTCCCGCCAAGGCCGATCTCGAAATCGAGGGCCTGACCCGGCCGGTGGAGATAATCAAAGACCGGTGGGGAATTTCCCATATCTTTGCCCAGAACAAGGACGACCTCTTTTTTGCCCAAGGCTTTAATGTCGCTTCGGACCGCCTGTTTCAACTTGAGCTCTGGCGGCGACAGGCCACAGGAACGGTCGCCGAGATTCTGGGAAAGAAAGCGGTCCAGCGCGACCTCGGGGCGCGGCTCCTGAAATTCCGGGGCGACCTCCGGAAGGAGCTCGATTCCTATCATCCCCAGGGGCAGGAGATCGTCTCCGCCTTTGTCAGGGGCATTAACACCTTCATCGACCTGGCCCGGAAAAATCCCGAACTCCTGCCGATTGAATTCCGGCTCCTCGGAATCACCCCCGGCCACTGGACGCCCGAAGTCGTCGTTTCGCGGCATAACGGTCTTTTCCGGAACGCGACGACGGAGATCAGACTGGCCCAAGCGGTCCGGGCGATCGGCTCGGAAAAGCTCGGGGAGTTCCTTGACCTGCATCCCGGGAATCCCGATCTCAGGCCGGCAGATGGCTTGGACCTCTCGCTCATCACCGACAAAGTGATCGAGCTTTACGAAGAAGCCCGGTCACCGCTCCAGTTCGCTCCAGATGATATCGTCGAGTCCGCCGCCCGAGCCTCCACCATGGCTTCGAGAGCCTCGGCTGCTTTGTTACCTTTCTTAGCTGAGCCGGTCCCGTCACTATCACAGGGGAGCAACAACTGGGCGGTCAGCGGCCGGCTCACCGGGAGCGGCTTCCCCTTCCTGGCCAACGACCCCCACCGTGCGCTCCAGATTCCTTCGCTCCGCTATTGGGTCCACCTGGTGGCCCCCGGCTGGAACGTTATCGGCGGCGGCGAGCCGGCCCTTCCGGGAGTTTCCATCGGTCATAACGACTTCGGCGCCTGGGGGTTGACGATTTTTTCGACCGACCAGGAAGACCTGTACGTCTATGACACCGACCCTGATCACTCCGCTCGCTACCGATATTCTGGCGACTGGCAAGATATGATTGTCGTGTCCGAAAAAATCCCGGTTAAAGGCGCCGCGCCTTTCGAGGCGACACTCAAGTTCACGCGTCACGGCCCGGTTATCTATGAGGATTCAGAACATCACAAAGCGGTCGCCCTGCGCGCCGCCTGGCTGGAATGCGGATGCGCTCCTTATTTGGCCAGCCTGCGAATGGACCAGGCTAAGAATTGGCCGGAGTTCCGGGAAGCCTGCTTCAAGAACCGGACACCCTCCCTGAATATGCTCTGGGCGGACCAAAAGGGAGATATCGGCTGGCAGACAACCGGCCTTGTCCCTATCAGAAAGAGCTGGCCGGGACTGCTTCCGGTGCCGGGCGGTGGGAAGTTCGAATGGTCGGGGACCGTCCCCGCTTCGGAGCTCCCCTCTCTCCTCAACCCCGAGTCCGGCTTTGTTGCGACGGCCAACCAGGACAACATACCGGAAGGCTATCCGCACGAGTTGGGTTTTCTCTGGGCCGACCCCTTCCGTTTTCTCAGAATCTCCGAGGTCTTGGGCTCGGGCCAAACGACGAGTCTTAGCGAGATGATGAACTTGCAGCAGGACTTCCTCTCACTGCCGGCCCGCCGGCTGGTCCCTCTTCTCAAGGACCTCCGGGCATCAACTCCCCTTGCCCAGAAAGCCGTGGAAATGCTGAGGGCCTGGGATTTCGTCTTGTCTCCGGAGTCGGGAGCCGCGGCCATCTATGTCGCCTGGGAAAGGGCCGTCTTAGACAACCTGAAAAACGTCCTTCTTCCTGAAGCGGCCCGCGCTGTCCTTGGGCAGCTTCCTCTCCTTAAAGCCATCCGCTGGCTGGAGGCGCCCGACACCCGGCTTGGCCCTATTCCTGAGGCCGGACGGAACCGATTGCTCCTCCATTCCCTGGAAGAGGCCGTTGAACTCCTGGCCAAGATGTTCGGCCCGGACCAGGCGCGCTGGCGCTACGGGGATTCCCGGTTTCATCATGTCCGGCTTCGCCATCCGCTGAGCGGCGGACTGAGGGACGAAATCCGCCGACGGTTCGACCTGGGACCCTATCCTCGCGGCGGCGATGGCCAGACCGTCAACAACACATCCGACGGCGACAATCAGACCTCCGGTGCAACTTTCCGGATCATCGCCGACCTCGCGGATTGGGATCGTTCGGTGGGCACGAACGCGCCCGGCCAGTCGGGCGATCCGAAGGATCCTCACTATTCGGACCTCCTGAATCCATGGCTGGAGGGACAGTATTTCCCGGTCTATTATTCCCGAGCGAAAATCGAGTCAGCCGCGGAAAAGACCATTCGGCTGGTGCCCATCAAACTCGATCGATGAAGCGCTTTGCCGGGGTTTTGGGTTGGAATAGCGGGGGACAACAGGTCGCGCGAGGAGTGTCAAATCGATCGGGCAAGGGCGGCGGCCAGTTTGATGGCTTCGATCAGGCTCCGCGGGTTTGCCCGGTTTTTCCCGGCGATATCGAAGGCCGTGCCGTGGTCGGGAGAGGTGCGGATGAAGGGCAGGCCCAGGCTCACGTTGACGCCGCTGTCGAAGGCCGCGAGCTTAAAGGGAATCAGTCCCTGGTCATGGTAGAGGGCGATGACGATTTTGTCCGCCTGCCCGAGGGCATTCCGGAAAACGACGTCGGGGGGATAAGGGCCGCTGATCTTGATCCCCTGCCGTCGGGCTTCCTTGATGGCCGGAGAGATCTCCTCGGTCTCGTCACGGCCCAGGAGGCCGTCTTCCCCGGCATGGGGGTTGAGTCCGGCGACAAGGAGCTCGAACCCCCCCGGCCGAACCCGCTTCAGGCTCCTGTCGAGGGAGAGGAAAAAATCCAGCAGGCTTTCCCGGTTGACTTTTTTCAGGGCATTCTTCAAAGAGACATGATGGCTGAAGAGGGCGACTTTGAGCTTCTTCGACCAGAAGGCCATGATAGCTCCCGCGTAGAAGTGGCTCAGATAGTCAGTGTGGCCCTTCCAGCGGACGCCGGCCAGCGCCCAGGAGGACTTGGAGATGGGAGCCGTCACGATGGCTTGAAGATTCCCTTTTCTGGCTTCGGCGAGGGCGGCTTTGAAAGAGTGGAATGAGTCCAACCCGTTCTTGGCAGAAGGCACGCCCTTCTTAATTGTCCTCAACGAGCTCGGGATTTCATGGAATGCCAGGTTCCCTGGCGAGGCGGATATCTTTGACTTCACCGAGTCAAAATCAAAATGAATACCGAGGGCCTTTTCCTCGGCCCGGAGGACGGGCGCGGAACCGAAAAGTACATAATCGGCTTCCGGCAGCTCATAATCCCCCGCCAAGGCCTTGAGGACGATCTCCGGGCTTATGCCACCCGGGTCGCCGAGCGTGATCCCGATCCTCCGAAGAGTCATCGGCTCTTTTTCGTGGCCTCTTCCTCTTCCTTCGTATCCTCCGTTTTGTAGAGGTACTTGATGTTGGCCTTGTAGACCAACAGGTTAGGCGCGTCATCGCGGTTGAGCTTGAAGCAGTTCCGGTCGTACCACTCGATGTATCCCTCGATGACCTGGCCATCGGCGAAGGCCACGGCCATCTTGGTCTTCTTGTTCATCTGCTTGAGGTAGTAGTAGTTCTCGGCGTGAGTATCGTAGGGCGGGTGCATCTTCCGTTTTTCAGATTCGTGGCGCTCTTTTTCTCTTTCCCGGCTGTCCCGGATTTCAGCCAGGTTAGGTCTGATGAGCCGTCTATTCATAGAAATTCTCCACCTGTTGGATTGATGAAAGATCTCCGCTTATTCAATATTCTATCATTTTTCCGGACTGACTTCAAGACCGTCTCAAACCCTCCACCAATAGGAGAACTTGATGAAATAGTAGCGGCTGGTGCCCCGGAAGAACCCCTGGATATCCCTTTCCCGGTTGTCATCCACCCCGAGATAAAAAACTGTGCCCGGCCGGTATTCATAGCTAAGAAGGGCACTGACATAGAGCATCCTGTAGTAGTCGTTGTAGTCGGTGATCAGCCTCACGGAGAGCGGGCGCGTGACCTGATAGTTTACGCGCTGGGAGATGACGTTGACCTTGTAGACGGCCTCCCCGCCCCGGCTCTTATAAAACCTGTCGTTCCCCAAGCTGTAGGACACGTTCAAGTTGGGGAAGGGCTTGAGGATAAGCCACATCTCCAGGCCTGATTTATAGCCGAGATAGGGGTTGACGTCGTAGTAGATGCCGTCCCCGAAATTATACCGGATCTCCGCGCCCAGCCAGGACAGGGGCTCGGAGCCGAGTCCGATCATCAAGTCCTTTTGATAAAAATCGACACCTTCATAGCGCTCCAAACCCGACGAATACCGACCCCACATGTACGTCTGCCGCCAGCCGCTCAGGAAGCAGGAAACAGAGTATTCGTCATCTGTCAGAGTCCCTTTGAAATCATAGATCCTCCGGTATTCGACCGACGGCCGGATGGAGACGATCCATTCGTTTTGGGGAAGGAAGGCGTAGCCGGCCCGGGCGCTTAAGGACTGGACGTCTTTCCTCCGGAAAAAGCCCAGCGACGCTTCGAAATCCGGGGGGATACTGCTGTAGTCGGCCGAGACCTGGAGATGCCGGGAATTATGGCTGAGGCCGAAAGTGAAGGCCGGCACAAAGTTTGTTTTTTCGGCGCCCATCTTGGTCATCGAGCCGACCGCCTGGAAGGAGAAGCGGTTATACCTCATGAACTTGAAATGGCCGTCGATCCCGGCCACCCGGTTGTAGTTCGCGGTCAGAGGTCCCCCCGAAATCCCCGTTTCCTTATCTGTAGCGATAATGCCGAGGTAGGACTCGGAGAAGAGGTCCTTCTTCAAACGGAAGATATTGACCAGGGAGTGATAGAGGGGTCCTTCAGTTTCCCCATCGTCCTCGATCACGCCGGGCTCGAAAAGTGTGATCTCGGGCGAGTTCAAGTCCCTGGAACTGAGGAGGCCGATGGTCGTTCCCTTGCTCTTCCCGGTAAGTTTGACTCCCCATTGGGGATCGACGATCGTCCGGGTGTAGACCAGCTCGAAGGGGGTATCGAAATAATCCTTTCCCTCTAGGAAGAAAGGTCTTTTCTCGGGATAGTACAGGGCATAGCGCTGGTTGACATCGATCTGCGGCATATCGGCCTCGATCTGACTGAAATCCGGGTTGTAGGTAGAGTCCAGCACCATGTCGGAGGTCAGCCCCCATTTGAAATTCAGGCCGCCCTGCGGGTCGAATTTCCGGACGGTCGCCTTGAGCCCGGTGACGACGGGCATGACCTCGATGTTCTTCCCCTTGGCGATCGGGCCGGTAATCTCCAGGGTTCCGGACTGGACCAGGAAGCCGTTGCTGTCGCGCGTATGCGGGGGCCAGTACATCTCTTCGTTCTTGCGCGGAATAGAGCGCTGGATCTTGATCCCCCACGTCTGGGAACTCGCGTTCGGAAACCTCAGGCTCTTGAAAGGTATGGCCATCTCCACGGTGTAGCCCAGCTCATCCTGGTGGGCGTCGGCCAGAAAAAAAGTATCCCAGTTGCGGTCGAACCGTTCAAACCCCATGCGGCGCCGGCCGCTGCCCTCCGTAAGGATGCCGTCGGTCTGGATGCCGCAGGGGTTGATCTGAAAGACAAAGGCCCGTTTCTTGTCGTTGAACGTATCGAGATAGAGGGTGATGCCGTCGTCCGCCGGGGCCTTATCCCGCGGAGTCAGACAGGCCCGGATGGCCTTGGGGTTGGAATCAAAGCAGCGCAGAGCCACGTAGAGATAATCTTTGTCGTGGCCCAGATAGGCCTTGGTCTTCTCCGAAGGCGTCCCTCCTTCTAAGGGCTCGAATTGGGTAAAATCCTCGATCAGGGTACCGTTCTCCCAGAAGGGGTCGTCGAGCACTCCGTCGATCTTGGGTGGGGAGGTAAACTCAGGGATGCTGATCGCGTAGGTCGCCACCGGCGGCTTCGCCGTCTTGGGGGGACTCGCGGCCAGAGAGAGGGGCAGACAAAACAGGCCGAGGGCATAGGTCAGCAGGGTTGTTCTCAATCTTCCTAGCTTAAGTCTTGGGCTTACGAGAGCGAACGTTTTCCCGCTCAGGCCAGACTCGTCATTCTACTCCTCGGCTGGACTTTCATCAACGGCTCATCATCACCTGGTCGACACTGATATTCTTGTTCTTGAGGCTGGTGCCCGTGGCCTTCTCCAGGCTGGCCACCGAGATCGTGAAGTCGACGATCGAGCGGAGCTCCTGAATCCGGGTGTTGCTCAAGTCCCTCTGGTAGGTGAGGACGATGAAGTTCGTGCTCAACCCGACCTTGAGCTTTTCTTCTTCGGCCTGAAGCTTTTTCTCCGCCAGCTCGCGGGCGACCCGGTAAGACTGGACTCTCTTGTAGTTCGTTTCGACCGAACGGACACCATTCCGGATCTCCAGATAAATGATCTGCTCCTGGTTCTTCAGCCTCAGCAACGCCTGCTCGAGCTCGAGCTTGGCCTGGGTGTGCGCGGCGCGCGAGAAAATCGTGTTCAGCGGGATATCGAGAGTCAAGCCGACCGTCCAGTTATTGTATTTAAGTCCAAGGGAATCTTTCATCGCTTCCCTGGCCGGCCCGGGGACGATGCCGACGATAACACCGGAGAGGGGGTTGTCGTTGAGGTAGAGGATCCTGTCTCCGGAGATCCCGGGGCTGTAATACGACGCTGTCAGGTCGAGCCGCGGCAAAAGCTGGTTCTTGGTGTAACTGACGTTGAGGTCCTGGGTCCGCAGGTCGACTTTGAGCGACTTGAGCTCGGGCCTGTTTTGCATGGCCGTGAGGAGGGCTTCCTCGACGTCGACCTGCCGTTCCTCGAATTTGGGCAAGTCGACAGGCTTGATCGGCAGGGCCAGTTTCATCTCGTCCTCGGAGATGTTGATGATCGTCCGGAGGCGGTCTTCGTTGTTCTTGACCTCGGCCTCGGCAGAAATAATATCGGCCTCCCGGGTGGCCACCTCGGCCTGGGCGCTCAGGATCTCGATCGGGGCCAGGGTGCCTACTTCCACGGCCCTCTGGTTTTTGGCCAGGAGGTCCTGGGCAAGCTTGAGGGACTGCTGCCTCACCTTCAAATTCTCCTGGCTGTAGGTCAGGTTCCAGTACGCTTCTTCGACCGTATAGACGATGTCGGCGATCGTCTTCTCCAGGTCGATCTCGGACTTCTCGTAGCTGTTCTGGCTGACGATGATGTCATTCCGGGTGACCTTGATCCCGAAATCCCGGAGCAATGGCTGCCGCAAATCGAAGCGGAGAGTGCTGCCGTACCGGGGGTTGACAGTTTGGAAGCGGCTGTTGCTCTTGTTCTTATAATTGATCAAGGAGGCCGTCAGCGTTCCCCCCGTCGGAATAAGTTGCTGGATCGAGGCGTCATAGTCATAGTAGTCGGTGATCGTCGTCCCCGTCGTCTCGAGCCAGGAATAGGAAGCGCTTTGATTGCTGCGGTCGGTGACGCCGAACCCCAGAGTGGGCAGGAATTTCTCCTTGGCCCGGGCGACGGAGTAGCCGGCGATCTCCGGGCTCATGACCTGGATGGCCACGCCGTAGTTGTTTTTGAGGGTGCGAAGAATCGTATCCTCAAGGGTCAGGGAAAGGACCTGCTCTGTCTTTTCCTGGGTCCAGGAAGCGGCCGGCCACAGCAGGATCAGGACGGCAAGAAGTCTGGCTATTCGTTCGCGCATATGGAACCTCCAAAAATTGAGTCTCATTCTTAATATACGTTTATTCGTAGCGTAAAGCTTCGATCGGGTCCAATCGCGAGGCCTTGCGGGCCGGGTAGAACCCGAAGAAAATACCAACCGAAGCCGAGAACCCGAAGGCCATGATGATAGAACTGGGGGAGACCGTCGTCTTGAACTCGGAGAATATTTTGACGTAGTGAAGGATCTTGGACAGCCCGATCCCGAAAAAGACACCGATCAGCCCTCCGAGAACGCTTAAGACGATGGCTTCCGTCAAGAACTGAAGCAGGATGTCCTTCTGCCGGGCGCCCACGGCCATGCGGATGCCGATCTCCCGGATCCTCTCGGTCACCGAGACGAGCATGATGTTCATGATCCCGATGCCGCCGACGAGGAGCGAGATCGAGGCGATGCTGCCCAGCAGGATGGTCATGATCTGGGTGGCCTGGGCCGCGCCCTCGGCGATCTCCGACATATTCCGGACCTGGAAGTCGTCCTCGGCGCCGGGGGCGATCTTGTGCCTAATCCGCATTAGTTCTTCGATCTGGGTCTGGGTCTCTTTCGTCCGCGCCGCGGAAACGGCCGAGATATCGATCGAGGATATATATTCCTGCCCGGTCAGCCTCTTCATCACCGTGGTGTAGGGCACCGTCATCATGTCGTCGCGGTTGAACCAGCCGCCGGACTCGCCTTTTGACTTGAAGACGCCGATGACCCGGAAGGGGATGGCCTTGACGCGGATGATCTTGCCGACCGCGTCCTCGTCCTCGAAGAGGCTCTTTTTCACCTCGCTCCCCAGGACACAGACCTTGGCGGCCACCCTCACTTGACTTTCATCAAAGTACGTACCGTCCGCTAACTCCCAATTCCGGACCTCCGGGTACATGGCTCCGGTTCCCTGGATCGAGGTGTTCCAGTTCTTGTTGCCATAAACCACCTGGGCGCGCGTGCTCGCCGAAGGGGACGTGTATTTCACGGCGTCGCACTGCTGTTCGATGGCTGCCGCATCCTCGGGCTTAAGCGTGTTCCATCCCCCCGACCCGGAATGAACGCCCCCCCGGCTCCGGCTTCCCGGTGAGACAAACAGCAGGTTGGTGCCCATGGAGGCGAAGCGGTCCTCGACGCCGCGTCTGGCTCCCTCTCCGATGCTGACCATGGAGATCACGGCGCCGACGCCGATAATAATGCCCAGGGCGGTCAGGAACGACCGCATCTTGTTGCGACCGAGCGCCCGCAAGGCGACCCGGCTGGTGCGCAGTATGTTCATGGTTCGGTCTCCTGTCTATCTGGCTCGGTCCTCACAGCCTTCCCGGCCTTTCTCTTCCCTGATGATCTTCCCGTCCCGCATGTAGATTCTTTTTTTGGCGTAGCAGGCGATATCGGGCTCGTGAGTGACCATGACCAGGGTGATCTTTTTATCCTCATTAAGACGAGTGAAGATCTGCATGATCTCGGCGCTCGTCTTGGTGTCCAGGTTTCCGGTGGGCTCGTCGGCGAGAATCAACGATGGGCTGTTCAATAGGGCCCGGGCGATGGCGATCCTCTGCTGCTCGCCGCCCGACAGCTGGTTGGTCTTATGGTGGGCCCGGTCTTTTAAGCCCACGGATTCCAGGGCTTTAAGGGCCAATTCCGTCCTTTGCTTGGAATTAATATGGGAGGAATAGAGGAGCGGGAGCTCGGCGTTCTCCAGGGCCGAGGTCCGGGGGAGAAGGTTGAACGTCTGGAAAACAAACCCGATCTTCTGGTTGCGGATGCGGGCCAGCTTGTCCCGGTCAAAGGTGGACACCTCTTCCCCCTCCAGCAGGTATTGCCCCGAGGTCGGCTTGTCCAAGCAGCCGACGATGTTCATCAGGGTGGATTTGCCGGACCCTGAAGGTCCCATGATGGCCAAGAACTCCCCGGCCTCGACCTGATAGGTAACGCCGCGGAGAGCATGGACCTCTGTCTCGCCGACCTTATAGACCTTGGTCAGGTCATCGATTTGTATGGCTGGAGTGGACATCTGATTTCTTTCCTTAATACGTTTTTCGGGCGAACTCGTTTTAGCGGCGGATCATCATCATCGGGGGAGGTCCGCCAGGGTTGGTACCGGAGGCGGCCGCCTGAGCCGTCTGTTCGCCGAGGATGATCTCCTGCCCTTCTTTCAAGTCGCTGCGCAGGACCTCGGTAAAGGAATTGTCGGTCACCCCGCCCCTGATGAAGGTCACGGCCAGCTTGCCGTTTTCATCCAGGTACCAAACCGCGGTGGGCTTTCTCCTCTGTCCTCCCCCCATTCCGCCCATGCCCTGGGGCATGCCGCCGGCCGGGGAGAACATCATCGTCTGGGCTCCCCCTTGATTGCTCTGGGTGCCCTGAGGTGTTTGGGTGCGGGTGCCTTCCTGAGTCTGACCCGGCCCTCCTTCCGCCTGGCGTTTGGCAAACATCTTCTCCCCGGCCTCCTTCATGATCTTAGCCAGCTCTTCAGCGGGGAGAGCGGGAGTGAACCGGAGAGCGCCGTTCGGGACCCGGAGAACCGCCTTGGCCTCGCCGGTGATGATCGAGACCGTAGCGGTCATGCCCGGCCGCAGCTTCAGCTCCGGGTTTTCCGCGTCCACGATGGTCGTGTAGGTTACGACATTCTGGGTGACCGTCGGCGAAAAACGGACCTGTTTCACCAAACCGTTGAAGGTGTTCTCCGGAAAGGCGTCGACCGTAAAGCGCACTCTCTGGCCTTCCTTGACCTTTCCCACATCGGCCTCGTCGACGTCGCACTCGACCTGCATCTTGCTCAGGTCATTGGCGATCTCGAAGATCTTGGGAGCCGTGAAGCTGGCCTGAACCGTCTGGCCTACATTCATGTTCCTGGAGATGACGACGCCGTCGATGGGCGAACGGATGATAGCATAGCCGAGGTCGATCTTACTCTGGTCGAGCTGGGACGCGGCCTGCTGGAGACGCGCCTCGGCCGACTGGAGGTCGGTCTTGGAGCCCAGATAGTTGGCCTCGGCCGTGTCTTTTTCCTCGAAGGAGATCAGGTCTTTCTCGAAGAGACTCAAGGCCCTTTCATACTGTCTCTGCAGGTTGGCCAGTGTGACCTTCGCCTTCTCGAGCGATGCTTTGGAGCTCGAATAATTGGCCTCGTTCTGTTTCACCCGGCTTTCGAACTGCAGCAGGTCGAGCTCGCCCAGGATCTGTCCTTCCTTGACCTGGGAATTGTAGTCCACATAGAGCTTGGCGATCTTCCCTGAAACCTGGCTTCCGACTTCGACCTTGGTGATCGGGTTGACCGTCCCCGAGGTGGTGACTACGGCTTCGATGTCACCCTTGGTGAGCTTTTCGAGCCGGTATTTCGGCAGGCCGTTCTTGTTGTTCTTGAGCATGGTCCAGCCGAGGATGGCCCCGGCCACGACCACCACGGCGGCGATCCCGATGATGGCTTTCTTCTTCATCGATCTTCTCCTTTAGACTTGTCCGGAGAGCCGTCTCTCTCGATGTCCTTGTCTTTTTGTTCAGATTCTTTTTTTCTTTGTTCGCCGTGCTTGGTGATGATGGCCTCCATTTTTTGCTTTTGCTCCGGTGTCAGCACGACATCGATTTGGTTTTTGATTTCTGTCCGAATTACGGACAGCCGATTGTGCATCTCTGTGTACAGCTCTTTGAACGTACTGTCGTTCCTCTCAAAAATCTGACGAATGCTCTCCTTCTGATCAGGGGAAAGGCCCAGGTGCCGGGCCATTTCCTCAAGGTCGGGGGGGTGGGACGGACCTCTCTGAGCCCGGGTATGCTGCCGGGGGTGAAAAAAAATCCGCTCCGCGAAAATGCCTCCCAGGACTCCGGCCGCAAAGGCGACGAGGAGCGAGAGGACGATCCATAATCTATATTTATTGTTCATGGTTTGTATCTCCTCGAGACATCCTTGTCCCCAACGGAGGCGAAGATCAACATCATGTTCCTGTCCTCGGCCTTTTTCTGGTCCAGAATGCTGGCCGCCTCACCGAGGGGATTCTCATCCTGGAGGAGAAACCTCTCTGTCTGGCTCAGCTCCCGGGGCTCCTGCGGCCGGAAGAAGAGGATGCCGGCGCCGAAGAGGAAGAAGACGGCCAGGGAGAAGGCGACGGCCCGATGGGCCCACTTCACCCAGATGAGGGCGGGCGCGGTCTTATCCTGCTCTTTGAGCTTGGCCAGAAGCCGCTCCTGGAAATAGGGGAGAGGCTCCGGCACCGTCTGTGGCCGGATAAGCCTGAGGATCATCTGATATTCCCTGTCTTTCTCTTGGCAAGAGGGGCATTTCTCGAGATGCGCTTGCAGCATAGCCCTGTTTTCGTGATCAAGTCTTCCGTCCAGAGAGCGAAGGAGAAAACGTTCGGCTTTATTGCAGTCCATGTTCTCCTCCTTGCCGAATCAGACGGCCCGTCAATTTCTCCCGCAGCTTCCGCCGCGCCCGGTGCAGCCGCGAATCCACTGTCCCCGGCGAGAGCTTCAGAACCCCGGAGATATCCTCATAGGAAAGCCCATCGATGTCCCGGAGGGTCAGGATAACCCGATATTTCTCCGGGAGGCGCGCCAAAGCCGCCTGGACGATCTGTCGGCGTCCTTCCTCGACCCGCTTCTCTTCAAGGCTCTTGTTTTCAGCGGTCAGGGTTTGCTCGCCCACATCCTCAATGGATATCTCTTTCTGGCGCCCCTTGTTCTTTCTCAGGAAGTCCTTGGCATGATTCACGGCGATACGGTAGAGCCAGGTCCCGAACGCGGACTTGGCCTTGAATTTCGGCAGGGAGAAATAGGCCTTGATGAGGACCTCCTGGGCCAGGTCATCGGCGCTCGTCCTGTCCCGCGTGAACCCGTAAGCCAGACTGAACACCTTGCCCCTATACCTTTCGACCAAGACTCCGAAGGCCTCGCCGTCTCCTGCCTGAGACCGCCGGATGAGTTCTTTCTCGTCCATTCGCGAACACTTCTCAATGGCCTCCGTACATCTTTTAGACGGAGGGCCGAGGCAAATCTTCCCTATTCTTTATATGAAACGGATATCACTGGTGAAGGTTTCAAAAGGGAATAAAGGATCTATCTTCAGGGCCGGGACGAGGGAGGAAATAGACTATTTCTTCGTCGCCTTCCAGTTTACGGAGCCGCGCGGAGTCTCGGCGGTCCCGGACATGGTGGTTCCTTCGACCGAGCCCTTATAACTGATGGTAAACTGATTCCCCTCCGGCCCGGTCCGGGTGATCGACCACTGGATGGTGTTTCCCTTGATAGTGCCCTCGCCGCTGGATTCTCCTCCCCGGGGCCCGGTCATAGTCACCGCGATCTTTTCCCCTTCCTGGACAAACTTGGCTTGGGAGGTCATTTGGCCTCGGGGACTATCGATAGTCAGTTCCCACTCACCGCTGACATTGGCTACCTGAACGCCGGCCAAAAAGACAAAAGAAAGCAAGACGAAGAAAGCCAAGAAAAGCGGCTTGCTCTTGTGCATTCTGTTCTCCTCTTACAACTGAGTAGCATTATACACCAAACAGGACAGTTATTAAACCCGGTCAGGTTTTGGGCGCGCCCGTCCCCGGATCGATCCCAGCGCCCCCCTGTAGTCGTCTGGATCGTCGATGTCCTTGAGGACGGACGGGCTCGGGACTCGGACCTCGAGGATATCGTCCCGGTGTTCCCGAAGAAGCCCGCGCAGCCCGATATCAGGGGAGAGAGACTCGATCTCGCGGCGGTATTTCAAGTCGATGAGCAGGGGATGACCCCTCTTTTTCCGGTAGACAGGGAGGACGATCCCTTTCTTCTCCCGGCAATAGGCTTCTATCATCAAGTCAATCACTGAAGACGCAACCTCCGGCTGGTCGGCCAGGATGAACACGGCCGCCCGGGCGGAGGCAGGCAGGGCCAAGAGCCCGCGCCTGACAGAGGAGAGCATCCCTTCCTGGTACCTTCGGTTAATCACCCTTTTAACGGCAAAACCTCGGACCTTTTCCTCGATTTCTTGCCTGTGCCCCCCCAGGACAACCACAGCCCCGTCGGCCCTGGACGAAACGACGTTCTGGACGACCGTTTCGATGATCGTCTTATCGCCGTAGGGGAGAAGGAGCTTTGGCCGGCCCATCCGCCGGGACTCACCCGCGGCCAGGACGATCGCCCAGATCATAGAGCCTCCCCGGCCCTCTTCTCCCGAACCTCGCTCCTGACTTGGACGAGCTCGGCGGCAATGCTGACGGCGATCTCCTCGACGGTCCTGGACCCGATCTTTAGGCCGATGGGTGTGCGGACACGGTCCCACTCCTGGGCCGAGGCCCAGCCTTCGGAAAGAAATCGCTCCCGCATCAGCGCGACCTTGTGCCGGCTCCCGATCATCCCGATGTAGGCGGCAGAAGAATGGATGCAGGCCCGCAGGGCTTCGGCGTCATGCCTGTGCCCTCGGGTGACGATGACAACATAGGTGTCGACGGAGACGAGAAATGCCCGGACCGCTGTCTCGATTTCTGCGACGACCAGAGAAATCCCCTCGGGGAACCTCTCCCCGCTGGCGTACTCGGGCCGGTCATCGATGACCGTAACGTCGAAATCCAGCCACGCTGCCTGACGGGCCACAGCCTGGCCGACATGCCCCGCGCCCGCGATCAGGAGCCGGGGAAGGGGGGCGATCGGCTCCAGGAAGTGGAGAGTTTGACGGTTTTTCGGGTGCGTCCCCTGTTCCTGAAGGAGCATCGGCTTCCTCTGTCGCCTGGCCTGGGCCAGCTTTCCGGTGATGCGACCGAGGGCTGACTCGGCTTCGATATCAGACTCCTTTTCATCGAGCCACAGGCGCTTGATCCGGGCCTGGTCGTCGGGTTGCCGGTCGATCCGAGTGACCAGAACCCCGCTCCGGCGGGCGAGAAGTGCGTCGGCAAGGCGGCGCCAAGTCGACCCCTGGCTGCCGGGCGAGCCGTCGACAAGGATCCAGACGAACCCCCCGCAGATCGGCTCTCCGGCGGCCACGTCGTCGCCCTGGAGTTCAAACTGATAACAGAGTGAGTTCCGGTTCTTCAGGCAAAGCAAGGCCCTCTCTTGGGCGTCTGCCTCGAGGATTCCCCCGCCGAGAGTCCCCAGGAGAAGCCCCCTCTCACCAAAGAGGGCCAACGCCCCGGGGACCTGGGGTGTAGATCCTTCGGCCTCGACGATGGTCGCCAGAACAATGGGCTCTTCATCCTCCAGCCGGCGGAGAAGCTCCAGATAGATGTTTTTCCTTTGCTTCATGTCTATAGCCGCTCGAATTGGGGGCAGCGCCCTATTTTCCTGCCACAAATCCGATCAAAAAACAAACATCCGGGCCCGGTCTAAGGCCTTTTCTTTTTATAGCTTACGGAAAGACCGCCCCGGCTTTCGGTCAGGAGATTGGTCTCAAACTGGGGAAGGCTTTTCATGAATCCAAAATAATCGCCCGTCCCACTGTAGCCGCCCCATCCGCCCCGCCCCTCATAAACATTGTGGGCGGCAATGCAGCCTCCGGCTTTAAGCTTGGGGATTACGGCCTTGGCATAATGCGTGTACCAATCCTTGTCGGCGTCGATGAAAACGAAGTCAAACGGACCCGCCAGCTCCGGGACGAGCTCATGGGCGTCGGCCAGCCGCGCCTCGATATATTCGCTCAGCCCGGCTTCCTGGAAATTCGCCAGCGCCTCTTTATAACGACCCGGGTCGATCTCGATAGTTATGAGTTTTCCTCCGGTCTTGCTCAAGGCCCAGGCGATATAAATCCCGGACCTCCCCGTCGAGGTGCCGATTTCCAGGGCTTTTGTGTATTTGTTCTCGAGAACGATATCATAGAGCAGCTCTCCATCCGTCGCCGGCACGTTCATGTCCCGCCAGCGATAATCCATCTTGGCAAGGAACGCCTGCACCCGGTCATCGAAGTTGCGGACTTTGTCGGCAGCTTGAGGATGAGAAGACAGAAAAGGCAGGAGAAGGAGCCAACAGGAAACCAGGACCATCGATTGGAATGTCTTGGACATCATCACCTTTCCATAATAACCCAATTCCGGCCGCTTCTCAAAGCACCCCTGGCCGCGACGTCACCGTCGATGTGAAGAGGCTTTGAGATATTCACGGCGTTGTTCTCCCTGTTCCTAAAAACTGCCGTTTTCCTGTCCGCGTTGCGTCAATCTTGGGGTACGCCAAAACCTACTATTGCTATAAATACTATAGGTTTAGTATAATAGCGATTCTTGAACGAGGAGGCCCCGATGACGAAGAAGGCGAATCCCCTGAAGCGGCGGTCGTTCCTGAAATGGAGCGCCGCCGGTCTGGCCGGCATGGCCGTGAACCCCCTCTCCGGAACCCGCACCGGAGATCTTCCGGCTGCAGCGGCCAACCCTCAGAAGAAGGATGTGGTCGTCCGGACGCTCGGCCGGACCGGACTCAAGCTCCCGGTTGTCAGCATGGGTGTGATGAACTCGGACAACCCCAACCTCATCCGGGCGGCCTTGGACGGGGGCATCATCATGCTCGACACGGCCCACGGCTATCAGAGGGGCAAAAACGAAGTCATCATCGGCGAGGTCCTCAAAGGCAGGCCGAGGCACTCCTTCATCATCGCTACCAAGGTCCCGGCGCCCGGTCGCGACCGGAGCACCGGTGCCATCCCGGCCGATGCCCAGGCGGAGCCGTTCTTCGAGCAGTTTGATACGAGCCTGCAAAGATTGGGCCTCGAGTACGTGGACATCCTCTACCAGCACAATGTCTTGGCCCGGGACCAGGCTCTCTTCGAGCCCGTCCTCGACGCGCTCCAGAAAATCAAGAAAGAGGGGAAGGCCCGCTTCGTCGGCGTCACGACTCACGGCAACGAGCCCGAGGTCATCAGGGCAGTGGTCGAGGCCAAAATCCACGATGTCGTATTGACGGCCTACAATTTCCGCCAGGACCACCGTGACGAGGTCCGCAAGGCCATCGCCGAAGCCTCCCGCGCCGGAATCGGGATCGTCGCCATGAAAACCCAGGCCGGCGCCTATTGGGATAAGGAAAAACAGCAGCCGATCAACATGAAGGCGGCCCTGAAATGGGTCCTCAGCGACCCCCACGTGACGACTGCTGTACCCGGCATGACCACCTTCGACCAGCTCGAAGAGGACCTGGCAGTAATGACCGACCTGACGCTGACGGAGCAGGAACTCAAGGACCTGAAGATGGAAATGCACGGCGGGCTTTACTGCCAGCACTGCCGCCAGTGCCTGCCGGGCTGCCGGGAAAGCCTGCCCGTTCCGGACCTCATGCGCAGCTACATGTACGCCTATGGCTACCGGAATCCGGGGCTGGCCCGAGACCTTTTGCAGGAACTGGATATTCCATCCGACCCCTGCCGGAGCTGCGGCGCCTGCTCGGTCAGATGCGCCAAGGGGTTCGACGTGGCCGGCCGAGTGAAGGATATCGTGCGACTCAAAGCCGTCCCAACCGACTTTCTCGTCTAATCTACAAGGAAAGAGGCAGCGACGCCGCTCCCTCTTTGCTCACCACCGCCAGAGATAGGACACTTTAAAAAAGAAGCCGCGCTGGGTCTCCAGAAAGCGGCGGCTTTCGAGATATTCTCTGCCGTTCCATTCCAGCTTCTCGTAGGCGGAGCCGTAGCCGACATGGACCACCGTACCAGGGATATAGGTAAAGGAGATGAGGCCGTCCGTAGTCAGCCGGCGGTAGAACCTGTTGTACTCGAAGATCGCCCGCACGAACAGGTACTTGTTGACCTGGAAGGTGTTCCGGCTGCGGATGATGCCGTAGTCGTAAACCCTGCTGCGGTCGGATTTCCGATAAAAGTCGATGTACGTATAGCTTAACCCAAAGGAGAACTTCTCCAGTGGTTGAAATTCCGCAAGGAGCTGCGCCTGGTTGCCGTATCCTTGGTAAGGATTCGCTGGATCGTAGTAGATCGACCCGCCCCGGCGGAATTGTCCTTGCAAGCTAAAATGCTTGGTCAGCTGGGTCTCCAAACGGAATCGATAGCCGTCGAGGCTGAACTTGCGGCCGACATAGACTTCGTTCCCCAATAGGCCATCGACTCGAAACATGGAATTCCGCGGGAGCATAAAGCGGAGGACAAAGACGTTGATGGTCTCGAACGTGCCGTAGAACTTGTCATAGATAAGCTCACCCCAATAGAAGGACTCGATGCGCTGGAAAAAGCTGGACTTGGGATAAAATCTATAGATGATAAGCGGGGCGAACCGGCTGATTCCTGTCCGGGTGATGAAACCGGTATCGACCTGAAAATACTTGGAGATATCCTGAATACCCACATCCATATAGACCGAACGCGTGCCGTAATTATACCTCAGGCCGAGGACGTGGCCATTGACCGTCGATCCCTCTCCTGAGTCTCGAGTGAACGAGCCGAAAAGATGGTACTCCGCGACCGAGGCCCCGGTGAGACGGAACCGGCCGTCCGATCCGGCCACCTGGTTGAAACCGCTCCCCTGAAACCTTGACGTATAGAACCCGCCGATATAGGAGTCGTCTCGGAGAGAGTGCCTGAACCGGACGATTCCGAAATCGGGGTAGCGGTCGACCGCATCACCGGGCAGGTCGTCCCGGGCATAGATCGCGGCGATCGTGTTCTTTGAGCCAAGTTTGCCGGTGCCCTTGAGGCCGAAGCTCGGGTCGATGATATTCCTGGTATAGACGATGGCCGCCAGCGGCGCTTCCTCAGTATTGCCGGCGAATTGGAAGTATTCGAGGCCTTCCAGGAAGAACGGCCGTTTCTCCGGATAATAAAGGGCAAACCGGATGTTAAAATCGACCTGGCCAGCGTCGGACTCGACCTGGCTGAAGTCCGGATTATAAGTGGCGTCGGCCGTTAGGTCAGAGGTTAGGCCGACCTTAGCCGTCAGGCTGAAATCGGTCTGCTGCACATCCCGGCGGAGGGTGCCGTCCTGGATCGCCAGGCGGGTGCTGTGGGTCAAGGCCGGCAGGACCTCAACCACCCGGTTGTATTTGAGCCCTGTGATCGATACGGGCTGAAGTTGTGTGATCAGGCTTCCCTTATCGGGAAATAGGGCAGGAAAGCTCGAGCTCTCCGAAGTCCGGATGATCTGCCGGATAAAAGCCATCCCCATGATCACCGTCTTCTTGCTTGAAAAACGGAGGCTCTGCAAAGGGATCCGGCATTCTACAGAATACCCCTGATCATCGATCTGGCCTTTGCTGTACCAGACAAAGTCCATGCTGGGCTCCAGATTCCCGACGGCGTTCATCAGGCCGTCGCCCTGAATCCCAAGAGGGTTGATCAAGAGCACATAGGCATTCTGTCCGTCGCTGAATGTATCGAGAGAAAAGGCGACATAATCATCCGCGAACATGGCATCCCGCTTGGAGATATTGGCCTTAATCCCGCCGGGGTCGGTATCGTAGCAGCGGAAGGCGATATAGAAATTCTCGGCGTCGAAGAGGAAATAGGCCTCGCTCTTTTGGCCGGGCTCTTTTCCATAGTCCGGCTTGAAGGTCTTGAAATCCGTGAACTTCAAGGCCGTCTTCCAGACGACGTCGTCCAGCCGGCCGTCGATAACCGGGGCGACGGACGCTCTCGCGGCAGTTACCGGCTCGGAGGCTAAGAGGGAGAACGAACACAATGCGATCTGGAGAAGGACAGGCATAAAAATCCTCGGATTGCGCATACGTCTCTCTGCTTAGTACGCAAAAAGAGGAAAAAATGTTCACCCGGCGGCCATCCGGACTGCGGCGGCCGGTCAGAACTTCAAGTCAGCCGACCCTGACCTTCTGCCTGGCGACGCCGCCGCGGGTGGAGAGGATCGAGACCTCGGCCTCGACGCCCGCTTTCGCCGGTTTGACCTTCCAGCGGACCTCTTTTTTCTCCCCCGATCTCAGCCTTCCCAGCTCAATCGTCTTCCTCCCGCCGACAAGCGCCAGCTCTTTTTCCGGGAAGGAGATCTCGGCACGGTCCGGGCTGATGATCTTCACCCGCTCGGCCATTTCCAGCGCCGTGGGAAGGAATCCTTCGTTCATGAATACGGCGACGACCTCGAGGACTCCCGGCTCTTTCTTGACCGGGCGGACATCGACCGAGACGATTTTGACCTGTGGCAACGACTTTGCCAGCAGCAGGTTGAACAGGGCCTCTTTCTTCGCCCAATCTTCGAGGACCGAGGCCGGAGGGTTCTGGCGGAAGAACTTGGGGTTGAAACCGCCGATCTCTACGTCGCCGAGTTGGGGATGGGAAAAGCGGGTCCAGTTCTTGAATCCCTTGCCGGCCAGCGCCTCGTCGTTCCAGCGCAGCACCTCGAGCTCGCTGACCTTCCCATCCTTATCATAATCAACGACTTTGCCGCCCGACCAGAGCTCGTCGCCGTACCAAATGGCGCCGTAGTAGAAATAGCCGAAGTCGGGTGAATGGCCGAACAGCGGACGGCCGGTCGGCTCTTCTTCCTCTTCGTCCCCCTCGCGGTAGTCGCTCGTAGCGTTGGCGAAGTCCCAAAAGACATCGCCCGCATAGGGGTATCCGGAGATCTTTTTTCCCCGCTCGTCGAAATACCTGTAAAGGGCCAGGTCGCCGGGGAACATCGACTCCTCGCTGCGCGAGGTGGAGGGCGGCCGCAGGTGCATCGGGACGGCCGTGTCCATGGTCTGGCCGACCGAGACGTTGGGATGTTGAAGGAGGAAGAGGACCACTGTCCGCGTCTCCGGCTCGGAGAGGGGATAGGCGCCGGCTCCGAGCTGGGTCCTGCCCCGGCCGGTCAAATCAAGTCCGGGCTCGGGACGCCAGTTCTCGGGGTAGTTCCGGTGGAGGTCGAGACCCCCGACGCCGTCCTCGTTATATTTGCCATCGCCGTCGTTGTCCAATCCTTCGCCATACACCTTGTAATCACCCTTGTCCTTGCCGACCCTTTTCATCAGCCTTCCCGTTTTGTCGTCGGGGTGGATTATGAATTCGCCCTTTCCCGGCTCCACCTTCTGCCGCATCTGATAGCAGAATTCGTCACTGTCCAGATCCTCTGAGGGGTCCTCGTCCAGCAGCCCGTCCCCGTCGCTGTCGTGGGGCCGGACAGTGCTCCGGTTGCTCTGGGCGGTGTTGAGGTAGAGCTCGGATCCATCCGGGTTGTTCTTGACCCTCACGTACAAAGCCTTCGTGTCGACGAGACGGGTGATCTCCGGGTCGGTGCCGTATTGAGTGATCGCATGCCAGGCAAAGTAAAGGGCGGATTCAGCCGCCGTCACCTCGCCCGAGTGCCGGTTCCCTTCGAGGAACATGGCCGGCTTGTCGGTGTCCTTGCCGGTCGCCTTTTTGGTGATCGTGATCTGCCAGATATCCCGTCCTTCGAAGGTCTTCCCGACCGAATAGAGGTCGACGATNNCCGTGTCGTTCTCCGGCCACCGTATATAGAGGCGGCGCTTTTTTTTCTTCGGCCGCCCAAAAAAAACCAAACCCGCATAGCAGGACAACAGCCGCAAACCCGAATATCTTCTGAACCTTCATTTCGCCTCCTCCGATATCGTGAGGGTTGAGCTTAATTGGAACGGCCCCTTCCGTCAACCCTACCTTGCGGTGATATTCCCTTATTCCGATAAAAAATATAGGATTTGTTAACAATAGGGCTTTTTTAGGGAACCTTTGATGAACTCGCTGCGTATATATGGTGTGAGAGCGAACGATGAAACAGCTCGACAAGGAGGTTAAAATGAGCTTCAAAGCGAAAATCGCGATCTTCCTGTTGGCCACGTTGATCACCCTGACCGGGTTCAACCTCATCGCCTCTTCTTCCGCACTCGATATCCTGAAGATGGGGAAGAGGGCCGGATATGAGATCATCGCCAACGTGCTGGCCAAGGCGCAGCTTCCCGTCGATCCGTCCTGAGTTTGAGGATAAAGGATGATGAAGCAGATTGCCTTTTTTTAGGCCTTTTTCCCCGCC